>JAFQUE010000079.1 GCA_017408685.1 Bacteroidaceae bacterium
CCGTCTCTAACACCATTGTGGACCACATTTCTTGACCCGCAATAAAAGCATTTTTTTTGCCATATAGGTTATAATCTTCACAAAGATATGAAAATCAATTTATTGCAACGGTTTCATCACCCAAAATGTCCACCTTGCCCCTCTTTCTATTCAGGACTGGGGTCTATGCTGTTGCTTTCGGCAGCAAGGTTCGGGCAGCAGGGTGCAAATAAAAGAACGGGTCAAAAAAACTGATATCGACGAGTTTTTGCCCCGCATATAGTGCGGACAAAAAACTCGTCGATAAAAAATTGCGCGCAATTTTTCATTCAACATACAGTACCAGTCCTTTCAGATATTCACCCTCTGGGTGATAAATGCTCACCGGGTGGTCGGCGGGTTGTGTCAACTGGTGAAGTATGCGAACGTTGCGCTTTGCCATTGCCGCAGCGGTGAATACTGCTGTGCGGAAATTCTCCTTGCTCACAACCTGAGAACATGAGAAAGTGAAGAGTATGCCGCCCGGCTGAATTTTCTCTATAGCCTTGGCGTTCAGTCTGCGGTAGCCTATAAGTGCGTTGCGCAGGCTGTCGCGGTGCTTGGCGAATGCCGGCGGGTCAAGGATTATAAGGTTGTAGTTGTTCCCCATGCGCTCGAGGAAGTCGAATGCGTCTTCGGCATATGCCGTGTGGCGGGTGTCGCCCGGGAAGTTCAGTTCGGCATTCGCGTTTGTCAGGTCAATGGCCTTGGCCGAACTGTCCACCGAGTGTACAATCTCGGCGCCGCCGCGCAGCGCATATATTGAGAAACCGCCGGTGTAGCAGAACATGTTGAGCAGTTTGCGACCCTTTGCATATTTCTCGAGCAGAGCGCGGTTCTCGCGTTGGTCAACGAAGAAGCCGGTCTTTTGGCCGCGCAACCAATCGATGTGGAACTTCAGTCCATACTCGGTGGATATGTTGCTTGCGTTGCCGCCCATTATGTATCCGTTATCCTTGTTTATGTCGGCCTTGTAGGGGAGGGTAGTGTCCGATTTGTAATATATGTTCTTGATTCTTTCGCCCAGAACCTCTTTCAGTGCGTCGGCTATCTGCATGCGGTTAACGTGCATTCCAACGCTGTGGGCTTGCATTACTGCGGTATCGCCGTAAATGTCCACAATTAGGCCGGGCAGGTTGTCGCCCTCGCCATGGACAAGGCGGTATGTGTTGTTGTCCTCGCGCGAGGATATTCCGGTGCGCTGGCGCAGGTCGTAGGCTGTTGCCACGCGCCTGTTCCAGAATTGTTGGTCAATGGGTTCGTTCTTAAAGGTGAGCACCCTTACTGCAATGCTGCCCACCTGTACGTGTCCGCGTGCAATGAACTGCCTGTCGTTGGTGTACACGGTAACGATGTCTCCCTCTTCGGGTTTACCCTCAATGCGCTGAATTGCGCCCGAGAATATCCATGGGTGAAAACGTTGTAACGACTCCTCTTTCCCTCGTTTGAGTATTACGGCTTTTTCCATCAGTATGTGTGTTGTCAATTATTTTCCAATCTGTTGTATATCTCAAGGCATGCCCATGCGTCGGTTGCTGCATACAGTTTCTGCTTGTCGGTGAGCACGTCATTCTCCCAGTTTGTCAGTTGCTGGCTCTTTGATATGCGCTGCCCGAATATAATGGCGAATATCTTTTGCAGGCTCTTCTCTTCAATGCCGTATTTGGTTACATGCTGCTGCAGGTCAAGAAATCCGCCGGCCTTGAACTTGCGGCGTCGGCAGAGCATTTGGTAATCGTCGTGCAATGAGAGCCCTATTTTTGTTATGTTGCTGTCCTCGAGCAGGGCTACGAGCGAGTCGGGCATTCCTGTGCGGTTGAGTCTTATAAGAAAACACGTGTCTTTGGTGGAAATCTGTATAAGTGCCACTTCGTGCTGCACTCCTTTTCTGAACGAAGGGCGTGTTTCGGTGTCTATGCCCAGCAGTTTTTCGGTCGACAATGCCTTGACGGCCTTGTCGGTCGCCTCTGCAGTGTCAATGGTGATTATTCTGCCTGTGAATGCGGCAGTAGGCATTCCCGCAATCTCGCTTTTCTCTATGTTCGCACGATAACCGCTCATTACTCCTCCTCTTCCTCCTCGGTGTCGAGTGTGTTGTATCTTACTTCGTGCAATGCACGCAATGTGTTCACCAATGTCTGTCCCCAGTATTGGCGGAAGTGTTCGCTGCACTGCACAATGGCGTCATGCATTGTCTCGTTTATCCCCAACCTGAACAGGCAAACGAAGTTCTTTATGTCCTGATATATGTCGGCAAGGTCTTCCGATATGCTTTTGGTTACAGGCGTGTCGCTGTATTTCATCTCCTCTACAAAGACATCCAGATAATTGTCCTTGTCGGCAAGCAGTTCCGAAATGGTTATGCGCAGAACCTCGTAACTGTCCTCGGTAACGAAATCCTCGAGTTCATCCTCTCCAATACTTTCACCGTCGGGTAACATCTGTGCCTTTATGTAGAGCAGTGGCAACAACTTCAGGAGTGTGTCGGTGAACTCCTTTGTGTTGCACTGGCTGCAACGCTCAAGATATGCGCAATATTCTGCTGCGACGGTAACGAATTCAACTGTGTTGCGTGAAAAAACTATATCTTCCCCTGTGCTCATTCCTGTTTGTTTCTGAATTTGCCGCGAAGTTACAAAAAAATAGCATAGCGGCGAACCGGTGGTATTCTTTTTTTTATTATCTTCGCGTTTGTAAATTTGTGGGATTATGCCTTATCGGGTAGTATAAGCGCTTCAACCTGCTTTCAGTCAGGTTGTTGTAAATACACGGCAGAATAAAATATGGGTAAAAACAATAATAATAGGAATAATACGGTAAAGAAAGTCCGTTTTGCGAAAATCAAGGGTTATTGGGCGAGATTCAGGATGTTTATGGCCGACACGAGAGTACAGTTCGTGTCCGGTGCATTGCTTTTGGCTTTTGCGGTATTCTTTTGCTTTTCGTATGTCTCATTCTTCTCTTCAGGCGGCGATGACCAGAATCTGCTTGAAGCACTATCGGCCGACGGTGCGGCAAGGGCTTCGAACAGTACCGGTGTGGGCGGCGCCATGCTTGCCGAGTATCTTGTGAACGGTTGCTTCGGTCTAGCCTCCATACTGCTTTTTCCTTTGCTCATACTATGGTCGTTTTCCCTTCTGCACATTTGTGAAGTCAATTATAAACGTTGGACAATACTGCTCTCATTGCCGGTCGTGTGGTTCTCGGTACTCTTCTCGTTCATCTTCGGGGAAGGGTTCGATTCTTGGCATGTTTCGCCGGGCGGAGCACATGGTTACGCAGTCACGTCGTTCATAGAGCAGTTCCTCGGTTCTGTCGGAGTGGCGCTTGTGCTTGTTATCATGCTCCTTTTCTACATGATATATGTAACAAAGAATACAATACCCTGGCTCCAGAAGAAACTTGGTATAAGAGTGGGAAAGAGTGTCGAGGAGACCGATTCTGCAGTCGGTGGTGACGATGACTTTGATAATGATGATACGGCCGATAAAGAGGCCGGTGAAGATGAATGCGGCGATGAAGTCCAAATAGAACTTGATATCGACGGCTGTGTTTCCGACAGTGATGAGGTGAGTGAAGGTGATGTCGATATCGTTGAAGATGATGAAACCCGTGTGCCCGAAGAGAATGACGATGTTGCAGCAAGGTTCGATGAAATGAACAGGAGACTTGCCGGGAACAGTGAAGAAAATGAGGTGCTCTCAATGGAGGTGGAGAAGGCTAATGGCGATGACGACATGGGTGGCGACATGCAGCGTCCTATCAATCCCAAGGACGAACTAAGTTATTATAAACCGCCCACGCTTGACCTGCTTGAAGAGTATGAACAGGCGGCGCAGGCCATTGACCGTAACGAACAGGCTGCCAATGCGAACAAGATTGTTGAGGTGCTCAAGAACTTCGGCATAGACATAAGTTCAATCAAGGCTACCGTTGGTCCCACCATTACACTGTATGAGATTACTCCGGCCCCTGGCGTGAGAATATCAAAGATACGCAATCTTGAGGATGATATTGCCATGAGCCTGTCGGCACTTTGTATCCGCATTGTTGCTCCAATTCCGGGTAAGGGAACCATCGGAATCGAGGTGCCTAATGCCCACAAGCAGATTGTGCCCATGGCCTCTCTGCTTAACAGCCGCAAGTACAAAGAGACCGATATGGCCTTGCCGCTTGCACTTGGAAAGACAATTTCCAACGAGGTTTATATGGTCGATATGGCCAAAATGCCTCACCTGCTTGTTGCCGGTGCAACGGGTATGGGTAAATCGGTAGGTCTCAATGCCATCATTACCTCATTGCTGTATAAAATGCACCCGGCATACCTCAAGTTTGTGATGGTCGACCCCAAAATGGTGGAACTCAGCCTTTACAGCGTGCTCGAGAAGCACTTCCTTGCCAAACTCGAGGGCGAGGATGAACCTATCATTACCGATGTGAACAAGGTGGTGCGTACCTTGAAGTCGTTGTGTGTGGAGATGGATAACCGATATAAATTGCTCCAATTGGCTTCTGTACGCTCGGTAAAGGAGTATAACGAAAAATTCCTCAATAAGGAGTTGTTGCCTACAAAAGGACATCGCTTCATGCCTTATATTGTTGTGATAATAGACGAGTATGGCGACCTTATGATGACTGCCGGTCGCGAGGTGGAGCAGCCGATTGCCCGCATTGCCCAAAAGGCGCGTGCCGTGGGTATTCACATGATTATTGCCACACAGCGTCCTACAACAAACATTATCACCGGTACCATCAAGGCAAACTTCCCTGCGCGTATGGCGTTCCGTGTAATTTCTGCAATAGACTCGCGCACCATTCTCGACCGTTCAGGCGCAAACCAGTTGCAGGGTAGGGGTGACATGCTGTTCCTTGCGGGTAACGACCCTGTGCGTGTGCAGTGCGCGCTTGTCGAGACAAAGGAGGTTGAACGTGTGTGTGCCCACATTGCCAAACAGCAAGGCTACCAACAGGCATATATCCTGCCTGAACCAGAAGAGGCTGCAGATTTCGGCGGTGAGGGCGGCGGGACACGTGGGGAGATTTCCTCGGATAAACTCGACCCGCTGTTTGCCGAGGCGGCCCGTGCCGTGGTGCTTGCACAGCATGGTTCCACATCGCTCATACAGCGCAAGTTCAATGTCGGTTTCAATCGTGCCGGTCGCATAATGGACCAGTTGTGTCAGACAGGTATCGTTGGCGAACAGGAGGGCAGCAAACCGCGTCAGGTGCTCTGTGCCGATGAGGCCGACCTCGAGTTCCGTCTTAAGAGCCTGCTTTAAAGATACTTGCAAATATCTGTAACTATGAAAAAGATTATAATATCATTGCTGTTGCTTTTCCCGCTTTTTGCCATGGCGCAAAAGGACGCGGCAGTCATACTTGACAATGTGGTTGCTGCCATAAAGGCCGACGCTGCATTGCAGATGGACTACACCTATACAATCTTTGACGAGGAAGGCGCGGTTGTCTACAGCGACAACGGAACAATGAAACTCGACAAAGAGCGTTATGCACTTGATATGGACAATATGAAAATCTGGTGCGACGGAAAGACCCAGTGGAGTTATATGAAAGACATTGACGAGGTCTACATTACCGCTGCGGGTTCCGATGAGGCGCAGAATCTTTCTCCTTTATATATAATGGAGACATATCGCGAGAATTATTCTTTGGAAATTAGGCCGGGTACCGATAATCTGCACATAGTTACCCTGACTGCTCATGATGTGGAGGCTGAAGTGAATAAACTTGAACTTCTTGTGAATTCCGAAACATCACGTTTGGCCGCCATGTTCATACATATGCCCGGGCAGGGCTATGCAGCGGTGCAGTTGGATAATTACGTTCCCGGTTGCAAGTTCGCTTCTGCCACGTATGAATGTCCTGTAGGTGATTTCCCTACCGCTGAAGTTATTGACATGAGATAAAAAGTAAAATATATAATTATGGACAAGACAAAATGTTTGGTTATAGGCTCAGGTCCCGCAGGGTACACTGCTGCCATTTATGCTTCACGTGCCAACCTTTCACCCGTACTCATCGAGGGCATGCAGCCCGGCGGGCAGTTGACACAGACAACCGTAATTGAGAACTTTCCGGGTTTCCCCCAAGGTATAACCGGTCCCGAACTCATGGACAACATGCGTCAGCAGGCCGTTAATGTGGGTGCCGATGTGCGCTCGGGCAGTGTTGTCGATGTTGATTTTGAACAGGTGCCCTACAAGGTTACTCTTGATGACGGCAAGGTCATAGAGGCTGAAACTGTCATTGTGGCTACAGGAGCTGCAGCAAAGTATCTTGGTCTGCCCGATGAAATCAAGTATCAGGGTATGGGTGTCAGTGCATGTGCAACATGTGACGGTTTCTTCTACCGCAAGAAGGTTGTTGCTGTTGTGGGTGGCGGTGACACTGCCTGCGAAGAGGCCAACTATCTTGCGTCGCTTGCAGCAAAGGTATATCTTATTGTGCGTAAGCCGTATCTGCGCGCCTCAAAGGCAATGCAGGACCGCACGCTTGCAAATCCAAAGATAGAAGTTCTTTTTGAACATAATACCGAAGGTCTCTTTGGCGAGAATGGGGTAGAGGGCGCGCATGTGGTATATCGCAAAGGCGAGACCGATGAAAAACGCTACGATATTGCCATTGACGGTTTCTTCCTTGCCATTGGTCACAAACCTAACAGCGATGTATTCAAAAAGTATCTCAAGACAGACGAGACCGGTTACTTTGTTCCTGCAGACGCAAGCGGGGTGAAAACCGTTGTTCCCGGTGTGTTCGTTGCCGGTGATGTTGCTGACCCGCACTATCGTCAGGCAATCAATGCTGCTGCAAGCGGTTGCCGTGCAGCCATGGAGGCCGAAAGATATTTGTCGAACATGTAATACGTTGTAAATGCTGTTCTGCCTTTTATGTTTTTTTCTGTTCAGGTTCTTGCGCCGCAAAATATTTGCCGAAAAGTTTCGCTGAACAGAAATAATTTCCTATCTTTGCACCCGATTTAGTCCGTTGGGGTTTGGGAAGACGTGCTCACGAAGAGGGCGCACCTCGCGGAATTCACAATAAAAGCGAAAAAATAAATGTACGCAATTGTTGAGATTAACGGACAGCAGTTCAAGGCCGAGGCCGGAAAGAAACTGTTCGTGCACCACATCAAGGGTGCTCAGAATGACACAACAGTGGAGTTTGACCGCGTGTTGTTGTTGGATAAGGAAGGTGCTGTAACTGTAGGTGCTCCTACAGTTGAAGGTGCCAAGGTAGTTTGCTATATCGGCAATGTACGTGAGCAGAAGATTGTTCGCAAGTCAAAGGACGGTCAGAACATTGTTACAACACGCACAATTGACCCTGCTTTGGTTAAGGGTGACAAGGTGCTCGTGTTCCACAAGCGTCGCCGCAAAGGTTATCGCAAACTCAACGGTCACCGTCAGCAGTTCACAGAGTTAGTAGTTAAGGAAATTATCGGTTAATCTTTAAAGTTTAAGTATTATGGCACATAAGAAAGGTGTTGGTAGTTCAAAGAACGGCCGTGAGTCAGCAAGCCAGAGACTTGGTGTTAAGATCTGGGGCGGTCAGGCATGTAAAGCCGGTAATATCATCGTACGTCAGCGTGGTACAGTTCATAACCCCGGTGCAAACATCGGTATGGGTAGCGACCACACTCTTTACGCATTGGTTGACGGCATTGTAACTTTCAAGCGTGGCAAGAACGACAAGAGCTACGTTTCTGTTACTCCGTTTGCTGAGAATAACTAATGATTCTTATCAAACAGATTATAAAGCGACCCCTTTGTGGGTCGCTTTTTCTATTTATACCCTCATATGTCTTTATTGCCTATATTTCATTTGTCTTCATTTTTTGTAATATTTTTGCCATTATGCTGTTAAAAAATAAAAAATAGTTGTACTTTTGTAAATATTGCCTTTTTGCAATATCCGGTTTGTAAAATTATTGAAATAACAAAGATATTATGCTAACACTTAAACAAATAAGCCAGGAGACCGAGAAGGTCCTGAAGGGCTTGGAAAAGAAGCATTTCAAGAATGCAAAGGAGACAATTGAGAAGGTTCTTGAGTTAGACAAGGCCCGTCGTTCAGCACAGCAGGAACTTGACAATGTGCTTGCACAGAACAAACAACTTGCTGCAAAGATTGGCCAACTTATGAAATCTCAGGCCGTGGACGAGGCAAATGCCGTGAAGGCTGAGGTTGCAGAACTCAAGACAAAGGCTGCCGAGTTGCAGGCAAGAATGGACGCAGCAGCCGATGAACTTCAGCAGGTTCTGTATACAATCCCAAATATCCCTTACGACGAGGTGCCCGAGGGTGTAGCAGCCGAGGATAACGTTGTGGAGAAAACCGGCGGCGAAGAGACCGTCCTACCCAATAATGCTCTTCCTCACTGGGAACTTGCTAAGAAGTATGACCTCATTGATTTTGACCTTGGCGTTAAGATAACCGGTGCCGGTTTCCCTGTCTACAAAGGAAAAGGTGCCCAGTTGCAGCGCGCTCTCATCAATTTCTTCCTCGACGAGGCACGCAAGGCAGGTTATGTTGAGATTATGCCTCCTACAGTGGTGAATGCGGCGTCGGGTTACGGTACAGGCCAACTCCCCGACAAAGAGGGTCAAATGTACCACTGTGACCTCGACGACCTTTATCTTATCCCCACAGCCGAGGTTCCTGTAACAAACATCTATCGTGATGTAATCCTTGACGAAAAGCAACTCCCAATCAAGAACTGCGCATATACACAGTGCTTCCGTCGCGAAGCCGGTTCTTATGGCAAGGATGTGCGCGGCCTTAACCGCCTGCACGAGTTTTCAAAGGTTGAGATTGTACGCATTGATACCCCAGAGCACAGCAAAGAGTCCCACAAGGAGATGCTTGAGCATGTCGAGGGTTTGCTCAAGAAACTTGAACTCCCTTACCGCATACTCCGCCTTTGTGGTGGTGACATGAGTTTCACTGCGGCTCTCTGTTTCGACTTTGAGGTATATTCCGAGGCCCAGCAACGCTGGCTCGAAGTATCTTCGGTATCCAACTTCGACAGTTATCAGGCAAACCGCCTGAAGTGCCGTTACCGCACTGCCGAGAAAAAGACCGAACTTTGCCACACACTCAACGGTTCGGCGCTTGCCCTCCCGCGTATAGTCGCTGCGCTTCTTGAGAATAACCAAACCCCCGAGGGTATACGTATTCCTGCGGCGTTGGTACCGTATTGTGGTTTCGAAATCATTGATTAAAGTCCACTGAAAAGGTGATAACTGCGTTATGCGGTAAGGCGTAAATCCTCATTTACGCTCAGTAAACTCCGGTTCCCGCCTTTACCGCAAGCCTTGTTATCCCACTTTTTATTGAACTTTATATGGAAATTGTGAAATTGGTAAAATTATGTTCAAGATAGTTTCAAAAGAGCAGTTCTCGGAAAAGGTTTTCCGTCTGCGTGTAGAGGCTCCGCTTATTGCCAAGGCATACAGAGCCGGTAACTTCGTGATTCTCCGTGTTGGTGAGAAGGGCGAGCGCATTCCGCTCACAATCGCTCATGCCGACCCTGAAAAAGGTCTCATAACTCTGGTTATCCAGAAGGTTGGCTTGAGTTCAAGCCGCGTTTGTGACCTTAACGAAGGCGATTATATCACCGATGTCGTAGGTCCGCTCGGTCAGGCCACACACATAGAAAAATTCGGTACTGTAGTCTGCGCCGGCGGTGGTGTGGGTGTAGCGCCCATGCTACCTATCGCAGCAGCGCTTAAGAAGGCCGGTAACCGTGTGATTTCCGTGCTCGCAGGCCGTTCAAAGGACCTTATCATCCTCGAGAAAGAGGTTCGTGAGGTGTCCGATGAGGTTATAATAATGACCGATGACGGTTCTTATGGCGACAAGGGCCTTGTTACCGAAGGTATCGAGCGTGTAATCAAGCGCGAGAAGGTGGACCACTGCGTGGCAATTGGTCCTGCAATAATGATGAAATTCGTATGCAAACTCACCAAACAGTACGATATTCCCACTGTTGTGTCACTGAACACCATTATGGTCGACGGTACCGGTATGTGCGGTGCCTGCCGTGTCACAGTCGGTGGGAAAACAAAGTTCGTTTGCGTTGACGGTCCTGAGTTCGACGGTCATCAGGTCGATTTTGACGGCATGATGCAGCGTCTCGGCTCATTCAAGGCCGAAGAGGCACACGAAATCGAGAAGTTGAACGACGCTCAGGAGTGCGCAAGCGAGTGCGACGAACTTACAAACCGCGACGCCGCTTGGCGCGTGGAACTGCGTAATAAGATGAAACCAAAGGAGCGCACCGCAATAGAACGCTGTCCAATGCCCGAACTTGAACCCTCATACCGTGCGACAAAATTGCGCGAGGAGGTTAACACTGGTTTTACAAAGGAGATGGCACTTGTTGAGGCACAGCGCTGTCTCGACTGTCCCAAGCCTGCATGTATGGAGGGCTGTCCGGTAAGTATCAAAATCCCCTCATTCATAAAGAACATCGAGCGCGGCGAGTTCGTTAAGGCTGCCCAGGTTCTCAAGATGACAAGTTCACTGCCGGCTGTTTGTGGTCGTGTATGTCCCCAGGAGAAGCAATGCGAGAGCCAGTGTATTCACCTTAAGATGGGCCACAAGGCTGTTGCAATTGGTGCGCTTGAGCGTTTTGCTGCCGACTATGCACGCGAGAGTGGCGAAATGCCGGCTCCGCAGGTTGCCCCTGCGAACGGCAAGAAGGTGGCAGTCGTGGGTTCAGGCCCTGCAGGTCTCTCATTTGCCGGCGATATGGCCAAGTTAGGCTATTCTGTTACAGTATTTGAGGCGCTCCATGAAATTGGCGGTGTGCTCAAGTACGGTATTCCCGAATTCCGTTTACCAAACTCAATAGTAGAGCACGAAATCGAGAATCTGCGTGCAATGGGTGTAGAATTCGTGAAGGATTGCGTTGTGGGCAAGACAATCTCCATTGCTCAGTTGCAGGACGAAGGCTATCAGGGCGTGTTTGTCGCTTCGGGTGCCGGCCTGCCTAACTTCATGAACATTCCGGGCGAGAATTCAATCAACATACTCTCTTCTAACGAATACCTCACCCGTGTGAATCTTATGGATGCTTCGAATCCCGAAACCGATACTCCAATGCACATAGGCAAGCGTGTGGCAGTAATAGGTGGTGGCAACACGGCAATGGACTCTGTGCGCACTGCGCTCCGTTTGGGTGCCGAGCGTGCAATGATTATCTATCGCCGCAGCGAGGCTGAAATGCCTGCTCGTCTCGAGGAGGTGAAACATGCCAAGGAAGAGGGTGTCGAGTTTCTCACACTGCATAATCCCATCGAGTATATCGCAGATGAGAAAGGCTGTGTGAAGCAGATTGTCTTGCAGAAGATGGAACTTGGCGAACCCGACGCTTCAGGTCGCCGTTCACCGGTGCCTGTAGAGGGTGCAATAGAGACAATAGACATTGACATGGCTGTTGTTTCGGTAGGTGTTGCTCCTAACCCGCTTGTACCTACATCGGTAGAGGGCCTTGAACTCGGTCGCAAGAATACCATTGCAGTTAATGAGAATATGCAGTCATCGATTCCGTTCATATATGCCGGTGGTGACATTGTCCGTGGCGGTGCAACGGTTATCCTCGCCATGGGTGATGGCCGTCGTGCGGCTGCAGCAATGCATGAGAGTCTGAGCAAGTAAGGAATTGCCGGTATTCTTATGATAAATGTAATTGGAGGTCACATTTATGACCTCCAATTTATTTTAACGTGAGTTCGATATCCACTCACGCTCTTGTTCATTCTGAGCATAGCGAAGGATATAAATCCGCCTCACCTAGAAAGTCAGGGGGCAGTACCTTATTCCCAAAAATCAAAATAGATTTGTATGATTGTCAAGGAATGCTGTTTAGAGGTTCTTACTCGCTTTTGCTCGTCTAATATTCTACGGCAGTCATCAACCTTAATTGTTTACTTGTATTTTTCTTCAACTC
>JAFQUE010000080.1 GCA_017408685.1 Bacteroidaceae bacterium
CATTGAACTAGGCTTGATGTTGTTGATGTGGTTGATTGGGTAAGAAACACGTGTGTTCTCTGTCACGCTCTTGTCAGCGAAGTCAATCTTGCCGTTTGCGTCAACTGTAACGTTCTCGAGAAGAGCGTCACGCTTGATGGCATTGAAGATATCCGGCTCGCTCTCCTTGTCAAGGTTGATTACCTTAGCGTAGCACCCGCCCTCGAAGTTGAATACAGAGTCATCGTCCCAGCCGTGCTCGTCGTCACCGATAAGCATGCGCTTGGGGTCGGTAGAAAGAGTTGTCTTACCTGTACCTGACAGACCGAAGAAGATAGCAGTCTCACCCTTCTCGTTTGTGTTTGCAGAGCAGTGCATTGAAGCGATACCCTGGAGAGGCAAGTAGTAGTTCATCATTGAGAACATACCCTTCTTCATCTCGCCACCATACCATGTGTTGAGGATAATCTGCTCCTTGGATGTAAGGTTAAACACAACTGCTGTCTCAGAGTTCAAACCGAGTTCCTTGTAATTTGCAACAGAAGCCTTTGAAGCGTTGTAAACAACGAAATCGGGCTCACCGAAGTTTGCCAACTCCTCTGCTGTAGGACGGATGAACATATTTGTCACGAAATGGGCCTGCCATGCAACCTCCATTATGAAGCGAACCTTCAAGCGTGTAGCAGGGTTAGCACCGCAGAATGCGTCAACAACGTAAAGTCTCTTGTTTGAGAGTTCCTTTGTAGCAATCTCCTTGAGAGCGTTCCAAGCCTCTGTTGTAACAGGTTTGTTGTCGTTCTTGTACTCCTCTGATGTCCACCATACAGTGTTCTCGGATGTAGCGTCCTTAACGATGAACTTGTCCTTAGGTGAACGGCCTGTGTAAACACCTGTCATTACATTTACTGCGCCAAGTTCTGTAACCTGACCAACCTCAAAACCCTCAAGACCGGGCTTTGTCTCCTCGGCGAAGAGAACATCATAAGAGGGGTTGTGAAAAACCTCTACAGCACCGGTGATACCATACTTGGTAAGATCTATTGTTGCCATAATTATAAAAAAATAAATTATTGATTAATATTCTTTATTATTTATCACTTTTGAACAGCGGTCAAGCACCTTTACCCGAACTTGCCGAAGTTCTCCAAGTGCAAATATATGCTTTTTTATTTAACAACCAAAGTTAATTAAAGAAATTTTTCTTTAATTGCTGCAAAAAAGAGAGAATTCGGCGTTTTTGGACTCCAAAAACGCCATTTTCAACATTACTTTATGCCAAACAAACACCTGATTTGTTTTCCTTTTGAAAAGCAAACACAGAGCATCTACATCATTTTTGCCGCGCAAAACTTTAATTTCTGACAAAAAGCCCAAAGAGTGCTTCCGTTGGAAAAACCGCATTTTCTTCTCAATTATTCCTTATAAAATAAATAAATCACATATAAATTCGTATATTCGCGTCAGAAACAAAAGATACCTGATATGAAAATCGTAAACCTCTCGGAAAACAACTCCATTCTCAACACCTTCCTTGCTGAAATACGTGATATAACCATACAGAACGACTCCATGCGTTTCCGCCGCAACATCGAGCGCATTGGCGAAATTATGGCATACGAGATAAGCAAGGAACTGGCCTATGAGACCGTAACCATACAGACGCCCAACAGCGAGGCCGTGCAGAACCTGCCGGCAGACAACGTTGTACTCGGTACAATCCTGCGTGCCGGACTGCCATTGCACACCGGTTTCCACAACTACTTCGACCGCGCCGGAAACGCATTCGTTTCGGCATACCGCAAGTACACTTCGGAGAACGAGTTCGACGTTATTGTAGAGTACCTTGCCTCTCCGCGGCTTGAGGGGAAGACACTCATTCTTGTAGACCCCATGCTTGCGACAGGCATAAGTGCACATCTGTCATACCAGGCACTGCTCACCAAGGGTGCTCCCGCAAAGACCATCCTCGCCTCGGTAATAGCGAGCCAGCAGGCAGTAGACTATGCAATATCACACTTCCCCGAGGACACAATACTGTACTGCGCCGCCATTGACCCCATACTCAACGAGCACGCATACATAGTCCCCGGCCTTGGCGACGCAGGCGACCTCTGCTTCGGAGAGAAGGAATAACCATACAGACCAAAGACGCAAGAAAAACAAATACCAGTCAAAAGCATGTCACTTATTAGAGTACTCCTTTCAATATTCTTCCCACCCCTTGCTGTGGTAGACAAAGGGTGCGGTTCATTCCTCATCATATTCCTTCTCACCCTCTGCGGATGGGTCCCGGGAGTAATCGGCGCCCTGATAATCCTAAACAAGTAATGAACAAGCGCAACAGCAACCAACAATGTTGAGCACCGAAACAAAAGAGTTCATTAAAGAGCACCGTAACGAGGACCCGCGTGCGCTTGCTCTGCAGGCAAAGCGCTACCCGGCCGTAGACATGCGCGAGGCCGCCGCACAGATTGAAGGATGGCAGACTGCACGCGAAAAATTGCCTGCATGGGCCGCCACAGAAGGTATAACCTACCCGCCACGGATATCCATGGAACAGTGTTCGAGCGAAGCTACTGCACTCTACAAGGCCTCCATTGCACGCGGCGAGGCGCTTGCCGACCTCACCGGCGGTTTCGGCATTGACTGCAGTTACATGGCACGCTCGTTCGGGCACACCATATACATAGAGCGCAACACACTGCTCTGCAACATTGCAAGAGAAAATTTCGCCCTGCTGGGATTGGAACAGATAGAGATAGTCAACGGCAACAGCGAAGAGGTACTCCCCACCCTGCCTTCGCTTGACTGGATATTCATTGACCCCGCACGTCGCGACAGCGCCGGGCGCAAGGTTGTTGCCTTCAGTGACTGCGAACCGGACGTTACGGCACTTGAACAGCAACTGCTTCAGAAGGCACGCAAGGTCATGGTCAAATGCTCTCCAATGCTCGACATAACTGCAGCAGGCAGACAATTGCACAGCATAGAGGCCATACACGTTGTTGCAGTGAACAACGAATGCAAGGAACTGCTGTTTATTCTGGGCGAGGAGAAAGGCAGCAAAGCACCTGTCACATGCGCCAACATACGCAAAGACGGCACAGAGACTTTCACATTCACGGCAGCCGAAGAGACCGAAGCGACAATCTCATACAGCGACACAGCAAAGCGCTATCTCTACGAACCCAATGCCGCAATACAGAAAAGCGGCTGCACACGCGCCCTCTCGCAAAGGTTCGGCCTGAGCAAACTCCACCCGTGCAGCCAGTTATACACGAGCGACACGCTCACCGGACAATTCCCCGGGCGCACATTCACTGTAGAGAGAATCTTCGGACTGTCGAAGAAGGAGATTAAAGAGATACAGGCACTGGGGCAGGCAAACATCACCGTGCGCAATTTCCCCGAGAAAACCGATTCGCTCCGCAAAAAACTGAAACTCAACGACGGCGGCAGCAACTACATCTTTGCCACCACCCTATCAAGCGGCAACAAGGTGCTTATACTTTGCAAGAAGATTTGAGTTTTTTCACTGGAGAGGAAATAGATTCAGAGATGTTTCGTTGCACTCAACATGACAAGCGGATTGTACCCGTCGACGTTGGTTCGCCTTGCCACACTGCACGTAACTAATTACTACCGGCTTTGACAAATATATTCAGTTCCTCGTTATATATGGGACTTTCAATGCCAAGATAGTTCATCACACTGTGGAACACATGATACTGCCCAACCTCATCAAGGTCCTTCATGGCAGTCTCCTTATCCTGTTGCCACACAATGAAAGGTATCTCATATTGCTCCCTTGGGGCCATTTTCATAGGCAGGCCATGCATGAACAGATTATCCTCGCCAAGCGATTCGCCGTGGTCCGAAACAAAGAGCATGCAACAACGCCTGTCGGGGAACTTCTTCAAGACCTCAATTACCGAGTGCACAAGATAATCGGTATATACAATTGTATTGTCATATGCATTCATGAGTTCCTCGCGGTCAGCCTCGGACATCTCCACCGTCTCGCACACAGGCGTGAACACCCCGAACTCTGCCGGATACTTCTTGCTGTATGTTGGGCCATGACTTGTGCTGCAATGCAGAACAATCAACTGTTTATCCTTATCACAGTTCTTTATCTCCTCTTCAAGTCCTTCGAGCATTATGCCGTCGTACCCGGCCGCATGCGGGTACATCTCTTCGAGTTTCCGTTGTGGATATGCCTTTTCAATGTGCAACGGCGGTTCACCCCAGTTGCATGAGCGCCACACCACATCAACCCCTGTGCGATAGAGATAGTTGGGCAATATCTCATAAAGTTCCCCCGTGTTCTTGTGGTCAAGTATCGCCTTCACGGCCGCAGTGGTGAACGTGGCGGCCGAGTTTGCAATGTACGTCTTCACGCTGTCGCCGGCAAGCAACGGGTTCGTATTCCTCTCATAGCCGTAGAGCGAGAAATTCTGCCTACGCGCCGACTCACCGATGATGAGTACACACACATCCTTGCTATCGGTCACAATATTTGCGTCGGGCAACAGTATTTCCTTTTTGTTACGTTCCTTCACCTTGTTGAAGTAGCGCACAGTGTTCACCGTATAAGACCAGGGCATGAGCAGACTGCCCAGTTCGGTGGAATTATTGTCAATCCACAGGACATTGCGCATGTTTGCAAGCAGCACTGCCACCACAATCAGCAGCGCGACACCAATATTGGCAAGGAAGCGCTTGAATGTGGAATAAAGGGTCTTGTTGGCAAACAGCCATATACATGGCAGCACACCAAGGAACAGCACATAGAGCAGCGCCGACCACGACAGGAAACCCGAAGCCTCGGAGTAACGCGTATTGAACACATTACCCATCATGTTTGCCGTGATAAGAACCTCGTATGTGTTTATAAAATAAAGGCTTATGGCGTCACCAATAAGCGAAAATGCTATTATCGCCTTTCCCACGGCACGACCCGAATAGAGCAGCAGATAATAGAAGAAATAGTTTACGGCAAGCATAAGAAGCACAACGCTCACGAAAATGAGCACACCGTTCCAACCGCTTTCGGTATTGGCCAGCACCGAGCGGAACGCAGGGAAATGGAATGCCAGCGTTGTGTATATACTGAGGAGAAGGCTTGTAGCCCCGATACCTTTCAAACGTTTCAGAAAATCCATCTTCATCATTTAATGATTTTTTTGTAGAACAATACTGCAAGCGAAACAAGCATTGCAAGCAGGGCTGCATTGAATAAAACAGTCAACAGGACATTCACTTCGTGTTGCGGTGCCCTTTTTGGAGAGGACGCAAGCGACGCGTCGTATCTTGCGAACGGGTTGGAATATATGACCTCACCGCCCGGGAAATATACGGTGAAACGCGCATAACAGTCACTCCCTGCCATTGTATAACTTGTGGCAACGGTGTCTGCAGCCATGTGCAGCAACGTGTGGTCCTGTCCATATACCTTAATGCTGTCGGCCCGTTGCGACAAAGTTATGTACACATCGCCATTGGCATAGCCTATTCCCGTGACGCCGGGCAGGTTCCTGTTCTTCTCAATCTTCACAGCCCAGTCGCCGTTGCCATAGTCGGGCATGCGCATGGAGTAGTAACAGCCATCGAGCAGCGCAGCCTTAATGTCGGCGTACCCCGCCGAAGGCACACAAACGAAGTTGCAGCGCCGCGCAATCTTATTGCTCCTGTCGGGATAGTGAAGGTCATCGTTTGCAAGAGCGAAACTGTAGTGACCGGCACTCAATGCCCAGTCCCAATACTCATTCTCGGTTCCCTTGCCACTGTCGAGTTCCATTATATCATAACCCTCCAGTTTCTGCATGTGACTTTTCGATGTTCCCACAGTACGCAACGGGTGGTTATACTGTATTATATCACTCTCTGCACCCAAGATATCGAACTGGAACTGCTTCTGCGAAGCCAGCAGAGGCAACAGATGGTCAAACGCATTGACGTCCTTGCTTCCGAACACCAACTTATGGAACTTAAACAGGTTGTACCCGTGTTCATAGACATTGACCTGCAATGCAGTATCGAACGGGTGCACGGTGAGTTCATTATGATTGGAGAATGTCACGATATCATAACCAAGTATCTCATGTGCCTTGTACACATCCCCGGGCCAGTATTCGCACTCGTTGAATATACCCTCCACGCGAGTATGCACATGAAAGTTGGCCTTCTTCCAACAGAACGTGGAGTCCATATTGCGGTAAGGGTCGAACACATCGGGACCGCTGAACGGGCGAGGTTCGGCAAAGTCGTATATCAGCGTCACACTTGTTGCGACAACCGCCATAAGGGCGATAATGAATACCGCCGCAACAACCTTGAGCAACACTCTTGCAACCCTCTTCACGTATCTCATACACTCAACCGTTTACAGCCGTCAATCCTTCATGAGCACCCTGTCCATGTCGCGACGGCGCACAAGTTCATACGCCTTCCGGAATGTATCGCTGTACTTGTTATACATCATTATGAAGTCACTCATATCCCACAAATCACGTGCGATATACATCTTCAACTGTTTCTTTATTTCGGGCAACGAACGTTCCAGTTCCTCCTGCCCACCCTCCAGTTCAACGCTGTCCTTGAGGGCTTGTTCGCGCAGAATGGCCATATACCTGTCGTCGACGTCGAAATTCCTGTCAAACTCATCTATTGTCCTGTAATTGCTCTCCAGTTCCTTGCGGTTCTCGTCGAGATAACGCAACGAAGCCTGTATTATACTGCCCTTACCGGCCAAAGCACGGTGATAAGGGGTGTACCTCGAAGTATCGAGCGGAACAAAATAGTCGGGCATTATACCGCCGCCGCCATACACGGTACGGTTCAGGCGCAGAGTGTATGTCTTGAGCGAGTCGGCGAAATGAATGCTGTCGGCCGACGAGAGTTCACCGCTGTTATAGCGCTCCATGAGGTCATTCTCATACTTTATCGAGTCGCTGTAAGGTTTCTGTATGCAACGGCCTGTAGGGGTGTAGTACCGCGCAATGGTAAGACGTATCATAGAACCATCGAACAGTTCGAACGGTCGCTGGACAAGCCCCTTGCCGAAGCTGCGGCGCCCTACCACCACGCCACGGTCCCAATCCTGTATTGCGCCCGAAAGAATCTCGGCAGCCGAGGCTGATGTCTCATCGACCAGCACTGCGACATTACCCTTCTGGAAACGGCCGCCACCCGCAGCACTATACTCCTGACGGCCTGTAACGCGACCCTCGGTGTACACCACAAGATTATCCTTGCTCAAGAACTCGTTTGCAATGTCAACGGCCGCATTCAGATAACCTCCTCCGTTACCCTGAAGGTCGAGTATCAGGTTACGCATTCCCTTTGACTTGAGCGAATCTAATTTAGACACGAACTCGGCATGAGTCTTTGCACCAAAAGAGGTAATACGTATGTAACCGGTCCTCTTGTCCACCATATATGCCGCGTCGACACTCTCGGTGGAGATATCGTCACGCACAAGATTGAATTCGAGCAGACGGGCTATTCCGCGGCGTACCACATTCACCTTCACTTGCGAACCCTTCGGACCCCTCAAGCGCGACATGATATCGGCACGTTCCATCTTCACGCCGGCAATGGCTGTATCATTTACCGCCACAATCCTGTCACCTGCAAGAATTCCGGCACGCTCCGACGGACCATTGGCGGTTGTCTGTATCACATACAGCGTATCGGATATTATATTGAACTGTATTCCGATACCGCTGAAACTACCCTGCATTTGTTCCAGCAGCGCTTTTGTCTCCTTGGGACCGGTATATGTCGAGTGAGGGTCAAGTTCCTTAAGCATGGCCTTCACGCCCTCCTCGGCAATCTTGTCATTATCGGGAGAATCGACATAGAAATTGGCGATTATATTCCCGGTATACATAAGTTTAAGCAGATGGTCAGGCATCTGCTGTGCCTTCAATCCCGCTGTAGCAAAGAAAGCAAACGCAAAAAACAGTATTCTCTTCATAACAATCATTTCTTCTGTGGCAAGAGCGCCGAAACATCCTTGCCATATTTCAACAATTCGCGTACAAGTGTGCTGCTGATGTGGGCATACTCGGGTTCACTCACAAGCAACACGGTCTCAATGCCGCCCACAATCCTGTTTGCGTCGGCCAATTCGCGTTCATATTCAAAATCCTTCACAGTGCGCACGCCACGCAGCAGCGCGGTAGCGCCCACTTCACGTGCAAGGTCCATTGTGAGGCAGTCATACTCCACCACCCTTACACGGTTGTCACCGGCGTATATATTTTCAATGGCAGCCACGCGCTCGCCCGCAGAGAGCATGCACTGCTTACCCATGTTGCACCCCACGGCAATTACCACATTGTCGAAAAGTGTCAGGGCCCGCTGCACTATCGCATGGTGTCCAAGAGTATAAGGGTCAAATGTCCCCGCAAAAAGCGCTGTCCTTACCATTATTCTTATTTTTTTAATTCTTTACAACTTCAATCTGCGTTCCAAGCATTTCAACTGTCCCTCTTAATGAAGAGGGACGAGAAGTTTACCTGGAAACTTCGGAGGGAGTTCTGCAAGCATAATCATCAATTTGCGGGTATTCTCACCAACTCCCTCCCCCAGCGGGTACTCCCTCTTGCTCAAGAGGGAGAGTTTTGCAACGCATTTCAACTGTCCCTCTTAATGAAGAGGGACGAGAAGTTTACCTGGAAACTTCGGAGGGAGTTCTGCAAGCAGTTATTTCCTCTCTAATAACGTTAAGGACACCCTCAATATAGTCCCATACATCCTTGTTCTCAAAGCGCAAGACACGTATTCCATATGAATTCAAGAACACAGTCCTGTCATAATCATACGTATCACCTTGCATAGTGTAATGCTCTTTACCATCAAGTTCTATACACAATCTACATTTAGGACAATAAAAGTCAAGAATATAGTTACCTACCGAGAACTGCCGTCTCCATGATGTTCCATCCAGTTTTCCTGCTTTAAGTTGAGACCATAAAGCAACCTCTGCAGGAGTCATACTGTTACGCAAGTTGCGTCTCAGTCCCTTAACTTCTTTCTTATTTACAATCCTATTATATTCCACTATTGCAAGTATTCTCACCAACTCCCTCCCCCTGCGGGTACTCCCTCTTGCTCAAGAGGGAGAGTTTTGCAACGCATTTCATTTGTCCCTCTTAGTGAAGAGGGACGAGAAGTTTACCTGGAAACTTCGGAGGGAGTTCTGCTAACCTAATCACCAACTCCCCCCCCTGCGGGTACTCCCTCTTGGAGGGAGATTGCTGTACTCTGTACTCTGTTATCTGTACTCTGTCCTCTACCCTACTCGTTCTCCGTCTTGTCCTCCTCGACCACCAGATTATCAATAATGAAGTTCTGACGCTCCATGGTATTCTTACCCATGTAGTACGCAAGCAAATCCTCCACCTTGTCATCCTTGTGCAGTTCCACACGTTCAAGACGCATATCGGGACCAATGAAATTGCGGAACTCATCGGGCGAAATCTCTCCCAGTCCCTTGAATCGCGTAATTTCCGGGTTGGGCGAGAGTTTCTCTATTGCAGCCACACGCTCCTCGTCATTGTAACAGTATATGGTCTCAAAGTCACTTTTCTGCTCCTTGCGTTCCTCGGCCCCCTTCTTGCCGCGCGGTAATTTGCGCTTGTTGCGCACACGGAAGAGAGGAGTCTGCAGAATGTACACATGCCCTTTCTTTATGAGTTCGGGGAAGAACTGCAGGAAGAATGTTATCATGAGCAGACGGATGTGCATGCCGTCCACATCGGCGTCGGTAGCCACAATAACCTTGTTGTAACGCAGACCTTCAAGACCATCCTCTATGTTCAGCGCCGCCTGCAGCAGATTGAATTCTTCATTCTGGTACACCACCGCACGGCTCAACCCGAAACTGTTGAGCGGCTTTCCACGCAGGCTGAACACAGCCTGAGTATTCGCGTCACGGCTCTTGGTTATTGAACCGCTGGCCGAATCTCCCTCGGTGATGAAGATACAACTCTCGTCCATGCGGTCACCCTTCGGGTCATTATAGTGTATGCGGCAATCGCGCAGTTTACGGTTATGCATGTTCACCTTCTTGGCCTTCTCACGCACCTGCTTGGTGAGACCTGCAAGTTCCTTGCGGTCTTTTTCCGAAGCAGTTATCTTGGAAAGCATGACATCGCTTATCTCGGGGTTCTTGTGCAGGAAGTTGTCAAGTTCCTCCTTAATGAAGTCACTCACAAACTTCTTGACACTCATGCTTCCCGGGTCGGGCGCAATGGTCGTTGAGCCGAGTTTTGTCTTTGTCTGACTCTCGAACACCGGTTCCTGGATGTTTATCGCTATTGCAGCCACAATACCGTTGCGAATGTCGCAATACTCGAAATTCTTTGCCGAGAAGAAGTCATGTATTGTCTGTGCCACAAGTTCCTTGAAAGCGCTCAAATGCGTACCGCCCTGTGTGGTATGCTGTCCGTTCACAAAAGAGTAATACTCCTCGCCATACTGCTGCGCATGGGTAAAGGCAATCTCTATGTCGGTCCCTTTCAGGTGTATTATAGGATAGAGCGAATCGGCAGTCATGTTATCGGTAAGCAGGTCGACAAGACCGTTGCGCGACAATATACGCTTGCCGTTGAACATGATAGTGAGCCCGGTGTTCAGGTATGTATAATTGCGCAGAAGAGTCTCCACATAAGCAGTACGGAACTCGTAGTTGCGGAACAGGCTGTTGTCGGGAGTAAACGACACATAAGTACCGTTCTCATCGGTAGTCTTCGAAGTTGTGTCACTCACCAGCACGCCCTTTTCGAACACGGCCTCGCGCACCACGCCTTCGCGGTAACTGCGCACCACAAAATTGGTGCTGGTGGCATTTGCCGCCTTAAGACCCACGCCGTTCAAGCCAACAGACTTCTTGAACACCTTGTCGTCATACTTTGCTCCGGTATTCAGTTTGCTCACGGCCTCAACCATCATTCCTTGCGGGATTCCGCGGCCATAGTCACGTACAACGACTGTATGGTTATCTATGAGGTCAACCTCAAGACGCTTGCCAAAGCCCATCTTGAACTCGTCGATACTGTTGTCTATAACCTCCTTGAGCAACACATATACACCGTCATCACTCTGCGAACCGTCACCCAACTTGCCTATGTACATACCCGGACGCAGACGTATGTGCTCCACATCGCTCAGGTGGCGGATGGAGTCATCGGTATACGCCTCGGCTGCAGGCACATTAACATCAAATTCCAAATTATTATCCTCGGTCATTTATATAATACGTTTTCTGTTTTCCGCGCTACCTTCTAAAGTTCCTTCTTGTAAGCCCTGCGGCGTTTGTGCTGTTCCTTATCAAACTCGCTCCACTGACTCTGCATTTTCACATTGCTTTCAAGTTCGGGATTACTCTCAACGTCCACAATGCCCATTTGCAGGAAGTTACCTATCAAATCATTGAAAATCATTGCAAACACGCCCTTGCTCTGATACTCAGGTTTCACACCCACAAGCAAGAAGTCGAGACGTTTCGACGGTTTTATGAACAGTGCCTTAAGCAGGTGCCACCAACCAAACGGGAACAACTTGCCCCTTGATTTGCGCAGAGCCTCGGCAAGCGAGTAAATGCTCACTCCCATCGCCACAAGATTGTCGTCCTTGTCTGTCACCAATGAAACCAGGCGCAAATCGACAAACGGCAAATAACTCTTTATAAGTTGGTCAATCTGTTTTCCGGTCAAAGGAGTAAAACCATACAGCGGGGAATAACACTCATTCACCAGCGCGAACAACTGGTGTCCGTAACGCTTTGCCAGTTCGGAACGCGATTTACACCTCACGACCTTAAGGCCGAACTTGCGCTCAACAATCGCCGACACCCTTTCTGCTTTCTCCCACTTCTTGTCGGGCATTTTCAAAAGGTACTCAATCCAATCGACATCCTTCTCATACCCCATGCGCTCCATATGCTTGGGATAATATGGGTAATTATAATACGTGGACATGGTACCTATGCGGTCAAAACCATCCACAAGCATACCCTCGCGGTCGAAATCGGTGAACCCCAACGGGCCCTGTATCTCTTTGAGTCCACGCTCGCGCGCCCACCCCTCGGCTGTAGCGAAAAGCGCGTCGACGACCTCGGCGTCATCAATGAAGTCGACCCAACCGAAGCGTGCCGCCTTCTGCCCCCACTTTTCGTTTGCAGCATTGTTAAGGATAACGGCAATACGCCCCACGACCTTGCCGTCACGATAGGCAAGGAAATAATCGGCCTCACAGAATTCGAACGCTCCATTGCGGTCCTTGCGCAACGTATCCACAGCGTCGCCAAAGAGTTCCGGCACATAATAGGGGGAATCCTTGTACAGTTCATTCGGGAATTCGACAAACCTTTTCAGTTCTCTGTTGTTCCCAACCTTTAAAATCTTTACCGGCATAGTCTATTATATTAGTATGAAAAAACTCAAAAATACCATGTCACGCAATTCTGTTCATCTCCATTATCACAAGATACGTCACATATGCCACATACCCGGCAACAAGCAGGAAACCCTCTACTCGGGTAATCTTGTTCTTGCCGAAACAGGCACAGAACAGATATATGAGAAGCGACGAAGCCAACAGCACATAGTAGTCGACCGGACTGAAACCCTCGAGCGAAATCGGGGAAATTGTGGCACTGCAACCAAGGATAAAGAACACGTTAAGGATGTTACTGCCCAGCACATTACCCAGCGCGATACCCACGTTACCCTTGCGTGCGGCATTCACCGACACAGCAAGTTCAGGCAGCGAACTGCCGACCGACACAATGGTTATGCCAATGAGAGCCTCGGAAAGGCCAAAGCCGCGTGCAATGTCCGAAGCGCCGCTCACGAACATCTTGCCACCAAAAATGAGCGCGGCAAGACCGCCTGCAATGAACAGCAGAATCCTGCCCATTGACATTGGCTGCTGCGCAGCAGACTCCTCCTCGCTGCCTTTCATGCTGAATGTATAACGCACAAACACCGCACAGAAACAGAGCAATATCATGCCCCCGTAACGCGTAATGTACTCCCCGGGAGCACCACCCACAAGCATGCTGCCCGACAGCAGCAGCACCACCACCGAAGCAAGCAGATTAAACGGCAGTTCGCGCGAAAGCATTTTGCCGCTGAAAGTAATAGGAGTAATAAGGGCTGTAGTGCCCAAGATAAGCATTCCGTTGAAAATGTTACTGCCAAGGACATTTCCGAGTGACAATCCCGAATTGCCGCTGATGGCCGAACTTACACTGATTACAAGTTCGGGCAACGAAGTTCCAATGGCAACAATTGTTAGACCTATCATAAGTTCGCTCATCTTCAAGCGGCGCGCCAAGTCCGACGCACCTTTTGTCAACCAGTCGGCACCAAGGATAACGAGCGTAATACCCACAACAAAGTAAATGATAGAGAGAATCATAACGAAATTAATGTCTGTTTATGAAAAATTAATTTATTGTTATAAACATTTTGCGAAGATAATAAAATCCAACCAAAAACATATTTAAGAAACTTTAAAATTGATACAAAGTACAGAGAACAAATAACAGAGTACAGATAACAGAGTAAAGTTGAAAGATGAAAGATGAAAACCGTAGGTTTCGATAACACGAGCAGTGAAAGGTCGCGCGTAGCACGGCGTAGTTGTGCCGTGCGGGTCACGATTAGCGAGTGTTGTCAAAGTTGAAAGATGAAAGTTGCTCTTGCAACTTCGACGACACCGGCAGCAACAGGTCGCAGGTCGCGTGGCATGGTCACGCCCTGCGGGTTGCGATTAGACGGTGTTGTCAAAGTGGAACTTCGATAACGCGAGCAGTGAAAGGTCGCGCGTAGCACGGCGTAGTTGTGCCGCGTGGGTCACGATTAGCGAGTGTTGTCAAAGTGGAACTTCGATAA
>JAFQUE010000081.1 GCA_017408685.1 Bacteroidaceae bacterium
AAACGCTTAAGCAAGCTTAGCGTTTCACTCGTTTAATCGTATCTTTCACGCGATGAAAGAACATGATAGAACGACTACAAAAAGAATACAAGATAACAGGTTAAGGGTAAGTTTGTTGAAGAATATAAAAATTCTCATTCCTGTTCATATACTATCTCAAGAAGTATTTTCCCCCTCCCCAAAAAAAATTTTTTTTGCTAGTGAACTCCAATCGGAGTCAACCTAAATCAGGAAATGACAAAGGTTCTGCCCCCAGACTTTGCAGGTGAATCAATGAAATCCCTCAGAATTTTATGTTGAGCCGGAATTGGAGTGGTGCACAAACCATAACAGAATAAATATAGCCGAGTGAATATTCACTCGGCTATATTTATTCTGTTTGGCAATTACTTCTTCTTTCCGTTGTATTCGTCAGAAACAGTCAACTTTGCGCGACCCTTTGCGCGACGTGCTGCCAATACGCGACGGCCATTCTTTGTGGCCATTCTCTCACGGAAACCGTGCTTGTTCTTTCTCTTTCTGTTAGAGGGCTGGAATGTTCTTTTCATTGTCTTATATTTTTATATGTTTTTCTTTCAAAAAGTACTTCACGTCATTCAGCTTGCAAAATTACTCTTTTTTTTCGTATTGGCAAAGATTTCGGCGGCGAATTTTCCATGCTTTTACATTTTATCGCTTTTTATTGCCGCCAATCATCAAAAAAATAGAAAGACTGCGTACCTGCAGTCTTTCTATATTTTTGGCGTAATTCAGTCTGTTAGATTTCGGCGATAACCTCAACCTCAACAAGCACGTTCTTTGGCAGAGTCTTCACAGCCACGCATGAACGTGCGGGTTTGCTTGTGAAATACTCGGCATATACTGCGTTGAATGCAGCAAAGTCGCCCATGTCGCTAAGGAAACATGTTGTCTTTACAACCTTGTCGAATGATGTTCCGGCCTCGGCAAGAACAGCAGAAAGGTTTTTCATTACCTGTGTTGCCTGGTCAGTGATGCCTTCGGCCTCAACCTCGCCTGTTGCGGGGTTAATGGGTATCTGGCCCGATGTGAACAACATGTTACCGCAGATGATGGCCTGTGAATAGGGACCGATTGCCTCGGGAGCATTGCTTGTATAAACTTTCTTAAGCATGATATTTATTCTTTTAAATGGTTTGTACTGTTATCTTTTCTTTAGAAGTGACTTCTTAATCCCACATCTTGAAACCGGCATCACGTATTGCTTTCTTTATCTGCTCCAGGTGCTCGAAGTTGCGAGTCTCAAGAGTAATGCGTATGAAACAACCGGTGATACTTGTGTTGGCATTTGTGCGTTCGTGGTGTACGCCTATTATGTTTGCACCGAGTTCGGCAATAATGCTTGAAATCTGCACGAACTGTCCCGGTTTGTCAAGGAGTTCAATTTTCAGCAGCGCCGAACGGCCCGATGTTAGCAAACCGCGCTTGATTACACGGTCGAGTATGTTCACGTCGATGTTACCGCCCGAAACAACACACACAACCTTCTTGCCCTCAACGGGTACCTTGTCGAACATGGCTGCCGCAACTGCTACGGCACCTGCGCCCTCGGTAATAAGTTTCTGGTGCTCGAGCATTGAGAGAATTGCCGATGAAACCTCGTCGTCGGTAACAGTCACAATCTTGTCTACATATTTGCTACAAAGGTCGAATGTGTTCTCTCCCGGCTGTTTCACTGCAATACCGTCGGCTATTGTAGAAACGGAATCGAGGCGCTCTATCTGCTTGTGCTCCACAGAATTCTTCATGCTGGGTGCGCCTGCAGCCTGTACACCGTATACCTTTATCTTTGGATTGAGTGACTTTATGGCAAATGCAACACCCGAAATGAGGCCGCCGCCGCCAATGGGAACAATCACAGCGTCAATGTCCTTCATCTGGTCAACCAGTTCAAGGCCAATTGTTCCCTGGCCTGCAATCACGTCCTCGTCATCGAAGGGGTGTATGAATGTATAACCCTTTTCGTCGCGTAGTTCAATGGCACGCTTGTATGCGTCGTCATACACACCGGGCACCAGGCAAATCTCTGCACCGTAACCCTTTGTTGCCTCAACCTTAGAGATTGGAGCGCAATCGGGGAGGCAGATAAGGGACTTTATTCCGTTCTTTGTTGCAGCGAGCGCAACGCCCTGGGCATGGTTGCCGGCCGAACAAGCGATTACACCCTTGGCCTTCTCTTCGTCCGAGAGCTGCGAAATCTTGTAATACGAACCGCGTACCTTGAATGAACCGGTCAACTGCAGGTTTTCGGGCTTGAGGTAAATTGTTCCTTTCTTGTTCACATTGGGAGCCGGAACAAGTTCTGTGCGTCGTATGACATCCTTGAGCACAAACGATGCATGGTAGATTTTGTCTAATGTCAACATATTGCTTGTATATTATGTATGGTTGGTCTGTTCCTTATGGATGGCAGCGCCCCTCCATTCACGCAAATGTACAATAAAAATGAATATGTAGCAGCATTGTTGCGGTTTTTTGCAAAAAAAGAGCGAAAAATTCGTAATCTCCGCCGTCAAGCGCTATCTTTGCGCCCTGTAAAAATTAATCTTATGGACAAGGTATCGGAAAACCCTTTCAAAAACCGAACAGGCGGCGACATGCCGCTAATGGTGGTAACAGCCCTTTTCGTCACTCTCTATCTTGTGTCGAACATCATGGCTGTAAAAGTAATAACATTCTTCGGATATTTCTATTTCGACGCAGGTACAATAACCTTCCCGTTTGCCTACATGCTTGGCGATGTGCTCACCGAGTTATGGGGCTACCGCACGGCGCGCAAGGTCATATGGATGACATTCGTGTGCAACATCATCATGGTTGTCTGCACACAGGTGGGGGTGTGGCTTCCGTCACCCGATTATCTTGACACTACAGCAATGGCCTACAACACAATCTTCACTTATGTTCCCCGCATTGTAATAGGTTCACTTGTCGGTTTCCTTCTTGGCGAGCTCTCCAATGCATGGCTCATGGAGCGTATAAAGAGAATCACCAACGGAAGACGTCTTTGGGTGCGCACCATCGGCAGTTCGGTAGTGGGCTATCTGTTCGACACGCTGCCGTTTGTGCTCATAGCCTTTGCAGGCGTGCTCACTATGCGCGACCTCATGCTCATGATTATTCTGCAGTATGTGATGAAATTGTCGATTGAGGTACTCTTCGGTACTCCAATGGCCTATGCGGTGATTGTATTTCTCAAACGCAAAGTACGTCAAAGGTGAAAACGCAATTGCGTTTTCACCTTCGATAACGCCGGCAGCAACAGGTCGCAGGCAGCGTGGCAAGGTCACGCCCTGCGGGTTGCGAAAAGACGGCGTTGTCAAAGCGAAAGCGAAACATCTCAACCAACAACCTCTCTGCATTTCGTGTGTCGGTAGTGAAAATATATCTACAATATCCTCTTGATATCAAGAATTTTCTTAACTTCGCAGGAGAACAAATACATTTCTTATTATGAACCGAGCATTTGTCATAACCTGCATTCATGAATTCAATGACAGGGGCAGTGTAAACAGCAATGTCAAGGAACACTCTTTCCCAATTGAGGAACTTGTTCCCGGCGCGGTCTTTCCCGGAATCTGCGATTCGCAGTTAGAGGTGGTTTCCATAGACAAGGATGAGTTCACTTTCAAATTCATAGGGAATACATATACAATCAACCGTCACTGGCAGTTGTTGAGCACCAATCCGTTTGCTTTGCCCAATGAGTATGTCGATGAGTCCCTCCGTTTTGTGTTCCGTTTTACCAACGAGTACAAATCGGCCAAATGGAATTCCCAAAAGATGATTGACATCTTCAACGAAATGGTCGCTAATGCCGATGAAGGCAACCTGTGGAAGAATATTCCCCTTGCCCGTGAACTCATGGTTATAATCAAGGACGAATCTCCGCTCAGAAATAAAGATATAAATCCTGCCCTAAGAATGTATATCTGCGAGCGGGTCATCGGCGACAAATATATCGACATTCGCGATGTGCCTCGTCTCTTCATGTCCTACTGCGAGTTTTGGTATGCAAGTCAAAGAGTATTGCTGCATGAGGATGTTGAAACATGTGAATACGACGTCAAGTTCTTTAAGGAGGCCGACAGTTATCTCTACAAATTACGCTGGCTCCTCACCCGCCCCAATTCTGATGTCGCCAAGGATATATGGTCAAAAATGGGAATGCTGAAAGCCGACCCCGTGCAAATTACACCCGAGTGGGAAAAGAATATCTATGAGGTGGAGGCAGAGTGCGAGCGCAGGCTCAAGGGCGAAACGCGCGGAATGGGTTTCTGCTTTGCCTACTGGTCGGCAAAACAGGCAGCGCTTGCCGAGCGCGGAATAGAGTGGAGAACACCTACTTTGATGAATCCCGGTGTATTGTTCGATTGAAAACACTACTTCTTATGGCAATAAGCATAAACACATCGCCCGGTAGCGGCAATCTTTTTGGCAAGAGCCATTGGTGGGGCATGCCCGACATGCCGGCCGATATACCTTTCCCCTGTGACGGGGAACCCGATGAGGAAGGCAATGAGGACCTTCTCACATTCATCTGTCAGATAAATCTTGCCGAACTCTCTCCGCTCGATTGTGCCGCCCAATTACCCTCGTGCGGCATGCTATATTTTTTTGCGAGCCTTGACTATTTCCTTGGCGACGATGAGGCCAATGCCGGGCCCATAGGGTTCTGGCCCGCAAATACCTTCAAGGTCATTTATGTGCCACAGCCCGTTGAACTGCACACGCACGAAGTAAAGTGGCCCGACGGCACTCCTGCCTATCTCCCTGCCGAGGAAATCTCTTTTGCCGAGGTGCCCGATGGCGAATATGGACATAAATTGCTTGGAGTTCCATATTTTATCGAAGTCACCGAAGAGGCCGGCGAAATGGTTTCTCTCCTTCAAATAGACGACGATGACCGTTGGGGGTTGCACCTCTATGATATGGGCAATCTCAATTTCCTCATAAGCAAGGAAGCGCTTGCCGCGCGTGATTTTTCGGCCGTGAAACTCTATTTCCATTCAATGTAACGGTGTGCCATGATAACACGCTGCTATCTTGAGATAACCAACATATGCAATCTCGATTGTCTTTTTTGCCCAAAGACCAAAAGGGCAAAACATTCCCTTGCTCCCGCCGAATTCAATCTGCTCACCGACCGCTTGCAGGGGCAGGTCAAGTTCCTCTATTTTCACCTCATGGGCGAACCGTTGCTGCATGCTCACCTGCCACAGTATATCGTTACGGCGCGCGCAAAGGGTTTTGTTCCCGTGCTCACCACCAACGGCACACTGCTCCACAAGGCCGGGGCTGTCATTGACGCCATGCCCCATAAGGTGCAGATTTCCCTGCATGCCCACGAGGGCAACGGGCTCGACAATATTGAGGATTATGTATGCAATGTAATGCAGTTTGCCTGTGAGGCGGCCTCGCGTGGTATAATAATAGTACTGCGTCTGTGGAACCAAGGCGGTTACGACAGCGCCAATGAGCGTCTCATAGGTTTGCTGGAGAAATATTTCCCGCGTCCTTGGACCGAGCGTTACGACGGCTGGCGTCTTGCACCGAACGTATACCTTGAATTTGATAACATGTTCCAGTGGCCCGACAGTGAGCGCGATGAATATGCCTCCGATGAGGCTTTCTGCTATGCCCTTCGTAACCAGATAGGAGTGCTTGCCGACGGAACCGTTGTGCCATGTTGTCTTGACCACGACGGGGACATACCTCTTGGCAACCTTTTCGCCCAATCCCTTGAGGAAATTCTCTCCTCGCCACGTGCAGTGGCCATGTACGATGGTTTCACACGCCACGAAGCCGTTGAACCTCTCTGCCGCCGTTGCGGCTATGCTGCAGTGACAAAAAGATTCAGGAAATAAATAACGCGAGGATTAATCCTCGCGTTATTTATTTCCTGAATTTACTGTGGCAATGTTATGTTGTTGAACTGTGAGATGTTGCTTGGAGTGTGCTCGCGCTTGATAATCTCCTTCATTTTGTTAACAACATCGGGATACTGGCTTGCAAGGTCGTTGTCCTCGTGAAGGTCGGTCACAAGGTCATAGAGTCGGCAGTTGCCACCCTGTACAACCAGTTTCCAGTTACCCATGCGCAGAGCCATCATGTTTGTCTCGTGGAACTCCCAGTAGAGGAATTCGTGTGCCTCCTGTTCGCCCTCGCCTGTGAGTGTGGGAGCAAATGAAAGGCCGTCGAAGTAATCTACCGCAAGGCTCTTGTTTGTGTAGCGCTCAACATAGTTGTCAATGCCTGCAAGTTCGCAGAATGTGGGCATGAGGTCATAGAATACCAACTGGTGGTCGTTAACGCTGCCTGCCTCAACTTCGCCCGGCCACCATGCAATGAACGGAACGCGTATGCCGCCCTCGTGAGTAGAGCGCTTTGTTCCCTGCAGCAGTCTTTCGGTGTTGAAGTAATCAGGGTCACCGCCGGCCTCGGTGTGAGGGCCGTTGTCGCTTGTGAAGATAACGAGAGTGTTCTTGTCAAAACCCTTCTCTTTCAGTTTGGCAAGCACCTCGCCCACATAAGCGTCAAGGCGTGTAACCATTGCTGCAAACTGCTGGTGTGCAATGTTTGTGGGGTTGTAACGTGAACCGGCATCACCGCCATAGCTCTTCTCCTGGCAGAACGCACCCTGGTAGGCTTGTAGTATTGAGTCGTTAGGCTGCGCAAGTTCGGCGTGCGGCAATGTGTATGTGAAGATTCCAAAGAAAGGCTTTTCGCCAGTCTGCTTGTCAATCCACTCCATAGCCTCTTGGTGAATGAGGTCGGCCGAGTAGTCGCGGCGGTTCTTGTAATCCTCGCCATGCATTGCATAATTGATGTTGTTCTGCAGAATCTCGCGTCTAACTTCTGTGTCACCAGCCTCCCTGTCATACGAATTCAGGAAGTTGGGGTAGTAGAGGTGTGCCTGGAACTGGCACATGAAACCATAGTAGCGGTCGATTCCGCGCTTGTCTGGGGTTGATTCTGAACCCTCGTAACCGCCGGCCCATTTTCCGAACATGCCGGTTGTGTAGCCGTTGTCCTTCATTATCTCAGGAAGGATAATATGGTTAGGGTCGTATGGCTCCTGACCTGTCTGTGTTGGGTCCTGGTTGTTGCCATAGTAGATGGAACCTATGCGGTACTCCTTGTTTCCGCGAACCTTTGTGTGACCTGTGTGCTGTCCTGTCATGAAGCATGCACGTGACGGCGCACTCACCGGGCTGCCGGCGTATGCCTGTGTAAAGCGCATTCCCTCCTGGGCCATACGGTCAAGGTTAGGAGTGCTTATGTACTGCTGTCCGTAACAGCCGAGGTCGGCATATCCCATGTCATCACACATTATATATATGATGTTGGGTTTCTGTGCCTCCTGTGCCTGAACTGCCGCCGAGGCAAGCAGTCCGCAACCGAATAGTAACAATTTGCTGTTGTCCATATCTTGTAATTTGTTTATTCTGACTTATTATTTTACGAGACTTGTCATACTGAGTGAAACGAAGTATCTCTATGATATGCTGTGTTAAGAGATCTTTCACATTCGTTCAAGATGACAATACGTCTCTTTTACTTCTTTATATATACCTTCACATTCTTATAACCGCCGGCAGTTGTGGCGCGTACAATGTACAAGCCCTCCTGAATACCCGCAGTGTTCATTGTGTCACCTTTTGCATTGGCAATGAGTGCGGCGTTCACGGTGAACAGTTCAAGGCTTCTTACGTTGCCTGTTGCAACAATGCTGTTGCCGGTTACTGTTACTGTAACTTCTTCGGTTGTATTCTCCCTAATACCGGTGGGGTAACTGCTCTCGTCGGTGTTTGGAGCGAAATATGCTACAAGTTTCACGTTGTGGTCAACTGTGAATGTGTACTCAGCGCTTGTCGATACAACAACGCCTTCCTCTTTCCAACAAACGAACTTGCCGTTGCCGTATGCTGTGGCTGTTGCTGTGAGTGTTGTGCCATAAGTATATTCCTCGGCCGCCTGTGAAAGTTCCACGGTACCGCGTTCCCATGAGTTCACGCCTAAAGTAACGGTGCGCATCTCCTGTGGTTCAACAACCTTTATGTGGAAATCGTAGATGAAACCCTGTACCTCGTCCTCGGCAAGGTCAAGACCGTTGCTGTTCACGCGCAAACGCATGCGTGTCTGCTCCATTGTCGCCCACTCGGGTACTGTAACCTCTGCTTTGCCTGCTGTGCCGCTGACTGTTACCGGTACTTCAGTCTCGAACACACCGTCACCGTTCCAGTCGAAGTGTGCGGCAACCACAAGGCTGCTTGCTGCGCTGCTTGAAAGGGTTACATCCAGGCTAAATGTACCGCCCTGGGTAACTTCGCCCTTGTCCTGTGCGTAAACTACGTGCCATGTGCCGGGCTTGCTCTGTGCCTCATATATAATGTTGCCGAGTGCAGCCTCGCCGCGAAGCTCAAACTTCTTTACATAGTTGTTGCCTGCTGTACCGCATGGGTTGTTGTATACCTGCAACTTGCGGGCATATGCACTGCGCAAGCGGTTGAACTTGAAGAGGCTGTCGCCATCGACCTTGAGCACTGTACCGTTGCTCTTGAAATAGAAGTAACCGCCGTTCTCCTTTGACATGTGTACTGTCCACTTGGTGTCAAGACCCTCGCCTGTTGTGATATTGCCGTCCACGATACCAACAACGATTGCAGGTTCTGCAGCCGAAGCAATCTGCCAGCCTCCGGTGTTGCCTGTGCCTACAAAGTACCACTCCTGGTTCTCATCGAATGCGTCAGGGGCAGCAAGTGCAGGAACACCTTCGTTTATTGTCATGTTCTTGCCATTGATGGCCTCTACGTTGTAACTTGCGCCAATCTTGCCTATGGCCTCGCTGCCGTCGAACGGGCGTGGCTCGTAAAGGTCCTCTGTCTCAATCAGTTTCCAGTATGAACCTACTCGGCTTGTTCCTGCCTGCCATGTGATGACATAGTCCGACGCACCGTCCTTGTTCAAGGCACGTGGTCCGGCACTTTCGCTGCTGTAGTCTGTACAGTCGGTAGAACTGAAATAGTAACAGTTAGC
>JAFQUE010000082.1 GCA_017408685.1 Bacteroidaceae bacterium
GACCGTCTCTAACACCATTGTGGACCACATTTCTTGACCCGCAATAAAAGCATTTTTTTTGCCATATAGGTTATAATCTTCACAAAGATATGAAAATCAATTTATTGCAACGGTTTCATCACCCAAAATGTCCACCTTGCCTTTAATTATTAGTTGCCTTACAATAATAGCGTGAGTAGGTTATCACGCTCCGAAAGTACTACCACATACTTGCATATACAGATAAACACCACCCACGCCAATGCGTAGGCGTAGTGTCTATTGCCTTGTATATGCATTTTGAAAGTGGTAGTTTCTCGGCGCAAATGACAATAGCAAAACGCTATATTCCAAATGTCATATAAATGGATAAATCCAATTATATCGCAAATATAATTATAAATTCGGTATCTTGTAATAATGAGATTAAATTTGCTTGGTATAAATAATGTGTCCCGATGGCATACATTGAATAAATTTAATATCCATACGCTTTAAAAGGTCTTTCCTTTGTAGGCGGTGTTGTTTGCAAGAACTTCAAACCATCTTCTGTAATTCTATAGTTGCCACGAGATACAGTTTCAAGCATTCCTATTATTCTTAAACGATGTTTTGCCCAACCTACTCTATCTGTTGATTTTAATATTGCTTTCTCTTCGTTAGATAAATTAAAAACCTTTGAAATATATTCTCTGCATTCCTCTGCTGAATGAATTTCTTTATCACTTATATATTGCAAAAGAGGAAACATACACTCCTTAACTTCTGGTATCATAAGTCTATTTTATAATTTTATTCATGTTTGTTAGCAAAGTTACTAATTTTGATAAAGCAAATTATCAATTTAGTTAACTATTTAAGCAAATTCTCCAATTCGTTCCTACTATTAAATTGCTATATCTTTCCCCTTTATCTTAATAAGCCACTCTGCAGCCTCATTACATTGTTGATTATGCTTTTTAATTGACAACGCTTGCCAACCGCAACCCACGCGGCACCACTGGCGCGGTGCTTCGCGTGACCTATTGCTGCTCGCATTGTCGATTATATCTTTTAAATTGACTTTTAAATTGACAACGCCGCCTTATCGCGGCCCAAACGGTACGAGCTTTGCCCGTACTTCGTTTGACCAACCGCTGTCGGCTTTGTCGATTCTGATAGTAAAATTGACAACACTCGCTTTTCGCAACCCACGCGGCACCACTGGCGCGGTGCTTCGCGTGACCTTTTGCTGCTCGCATTATCGATTCTCAAAACAGGAAAGAGGAATTCCCTGTTTTGAGAATTCCTCTTTTGTCTCATCGTGCGCGTGATAGGACTCGAACCTACACGTCGCAAAACACCAGATCCTAAGTCTGGCGCGTCTACCAATTTCGCCACACGCGCGATTGACTTTGTTAATGCAAAGGTAGCACTTTTTTTCGAATATCTGTCACTGTCGCTCCGATATTTTGTTGTAGTACTCAAAAATGAGTTCTTTGGCCTTCTCTATCATGGTGTCGCGTCCGTTATTCCAGTCTTCGCTGGACATATTGACCTTGACATCGGGTTCTATGCCGAATTCGGTATGGCGACCTTGGGCGTCTAATATGGGACAGGCCGAAAAGCGGACTGCCCAGCCATTGGGCAAGGTGCTGTTCAACGGCATGCCGCTACCGCCGCCGGTCTTGTCGCCCAAGACAACAACATTGGGGAGTTCGCGCATGAGCATTACAAAATGGTTGGCCGCGCTGTAGACGCCCCTGTTGGTAAGGAGTACAACAGGACGTAGCCACACGGTACCCCTACCCGCTTCGAGATATAGTTTTTCAGGGGAGGAGAAATCGTAATGGCCTTTGCCGGTCTTGTGCTGTATGTACCCACAGTGGATTCTCTCCTTAGCAAACGAAGAGGCCAAGCGCTCTGCCGCAGTGAGTATGCCGCCGCCGTTGTTGCGTATATCCAGAACCAAACCCTTTGTGTTTTTGAGGTTGAGCAACATTTGCGAGAGGTTGCCGGTACCGAACTGGTTTGAGAAAGTGCCGACATACACATATCCGATACTGTCGGGTAATTCCGTATATCTTATACCTCCGGTAACCCTGAAATCACGTCCCAGATAGTTACGTTGGATGGAGTCGCTGAAATTCAGAGGATAGTCGAGTTGCCAGTTCCAGTAGAACTTGGTTCCATACTCCGAAGAGAGGTTGACATGTCCGTCGCGCAACTCGGCAATCATATCGCCGAGCACATCGAAGAGTTCGGCGTCGTCATTACATTCGTTTACGAGCGGTTTATATTTATGGTACACTGCATTCCAGTCAAGACCGAACTCCTCGGCAGCCTGGGGGAAGAAGCAGTAATGTTCATCCATCAGGTTCCAAAGTGCCTCGAAATTGCCGGCAGGCGTGTTCTTGAACCCGTCTTCCTCAATGCAACCAATCAAAGAGAGAGGCAACAAAAGACATGCAATATATGACAAAAAGCGTTTTGACATGGGAAAGTGATTCAATATGGTGAATATGCATTAAGGACGTTCTCCTGCTTTATCTTGAAGATTGTCTTCACGAAGCCTATGGATAGCGCATGACGGTATATATGACTACGGATGTAGTTTATATTGCTCTGAAATATGTCGCCGGTGTATGCAATACGCAGGGTTGTACTGTGGCGACGGCAACGTATAGGGATGTCCAAAGTGAGCATATGCCGCCAAGAGGGAGAGTTCACCGGGTGGGTAAAAGCGACAACGGCGCTTGCATATCCGAGACCGAAGATTTCGTAATAACTCTGCCCGAACTGCGGGGCAAACATTACGCCCGCCATGGGGACATCGAGTTGCAGGCGGACCGTCCAACCGACGCGGCCTATGGGAATGCGGTATATTGCCATGCCGGAAGCTGCGACGGCCGTACGCAGTTTGGCCGCAACCGGATTGTTCCCGTTTCCCGGGACGTAAAGTGCGCCGCCTTCGAGTTGCAACTGCACTCCGGCCAACAGTTTAAGGCGCTTGCCAATGGCAAAAGGATGATATCCGCCCCACGAATATGAGGCAAGACCTACTATCTGCCCATAATATTGTTGGGTAGTGTAACCCAAGGTTCCGTTGAGCATTGTCTGGAATTTCCAGCGATAATTGCCGGTACGGGCGTCGCGAAAATTCTCATGTTGCAGATAAAGGGCTGCGCCAGTGTAGTCATAACCGCTCAAGTATGTATCGAGGCTGTTGAGGAGCGAAGCACCGTATGTGGTACTTCTAACCACAATACGTTCGGGAATTATGCTGTCGGTGACAAAATGCTGTGCCCTTGACGTTGTCGGTATTGCCAACAGTGCAAGGGCTGCAATAAAGGCTGCAACTTTTGATATTACATTTGTCATTTTATATATGAATTGTCACTGGTTCGTTTTGCTTTGCGCAAAACTACACACGACCACCGCTAATGAACTCGCCGATAACAATAGAAAAGCCATTGGCTCGTTTTGAAAACTCGCCGATAACAAAACTGGCAGTTTTGCTATTCGCCAAAAAGTTTCAACTGTTCGGGTTCTTCGTTATCGGGTTCTTCGTTATCCGGTTCCTCAACAACCTCGGGAGGCGGCGGGAACTTAGTGGGTTCAAGTTCAAGAATCTCATCAATCTCATATGTCGTAAGGCGTTTGCCGCGTGCCTTGAAACTCTTCACGCCAATGAATTCGTCGACCTCAATCACCAACGGTTCGCGGAAGTTGTCATTACCGCCGAACATGACCTGTATGCGCGGGAACGGTGTTGCCGAGAACCATATGAGTTCATTGCCCTTGTTGTCGCCAAGACAATTCTGGCGGCGCGGACTTTGCTCCAGTGTAAACCTCTTTATATAAGGATATCCTTGCTGTGAGGCGTCGTACAGGGCTGCGCTCCAAACCTTGGCCGGGTCATATTTCTCTATTACCATGAGGTCGTCCTCGTAGTGGTTGTTCAAGTCCACCGGTGTAAGGTAGAATTCGCCGTTCTTGCGTATTGCAAGTATCTTGTCGTCGTTGTGGAACTCGCCAAGATATTCGCCATGACTATCGAAGTTTATGCGCAGAATATCGCGGTCGAACCACACTTTCCTGCCGCCGAGCGTTGAGTTGCCGTGTTTCTTGAGCGTTATGCGCATTACCTCATTCTTTGTGAGTATATTGCCCATAGACTGGCGTCCCTTGATTGCTATGTCACTGAAGTCCTTCTCTATTATTGCATTGCGCAAACGCGGATTGGGTTTCAGAAGTACTTTTATTGTTTCGGCCTCACCGTTGGGGTTGGCTGTGAAATATGCGACTTTAGAGCCCGGAGTACCTTGGGTGAGGTCATACTCGCGGTCACGGGTCATACCCGTTGCGGCAAAACGTTTTATGTAGTGTATACCATTCTTGCCGTCGCGGTACACCACATTGTATATGGTGCGCTTGTCATTCTTCTTGAACACATCGACATGAATAACATTCTTGCCGACAAAAAGTTTTTCGCTCACCTTCACAACCTTATATTTTCCGTCCTTGTAGAAGAGTATGACATCATCAATCTCGGAACAGTTGGTCACGAACTCATCCTTCTTGAGCGATGTGCCTATGAAACCCTCGGCACGGTTGATGTAGAGTTTCTGGTTGGCCTCGATAACCTTTGCGGCCACAATGGTATCGAAGTTACGTATTTCGGTCTGGCGAGGATAACGTGCGCCGTATTTCTCCTTGAGCATGGTGAACCATTTGATTGTTACGGCGGTCATCTGGGAGAGTTGCTTGTCTATCTCGGCAATATCCTTCTTGAGGCGTGCGATGAGTTCCTCGGCCTTCTCCTTGTTGAAGCGAAGTATACGTGCCATCTTTATCTCCATGAGGCGCAGCAGGTCGTCACGGGTGATTTCGCGTACAAAGTCCTTCTTGTAGGGTTCAAGGCGGCTGTCGATGTGCGCAAGCGCAGTGTCCATGTCGGGTGCCTGCTCAAACTCGCGGTCCTTGTATATGCGCTCTTCAATGAAGATGCTCTCGAGCGAAGCAAAATGGAGCTGCTCAAGCAGTTCACCCTTGCGAATCTGCAGTTCAAGACGCAGCAGTTCCTTGGTGCTGTCTACCGAACGGCGCAGCAACTCGCTCACGGTAAGGAATACCGGCGTGTGGTTGTCTATGACACAACAGCACGGGGTAATGCTTATCTCGCAATCGGTGAATGCATAGAGTGCGTCTATAGTCTTGTCGCTCGATACTCCGGGTGCCAGGTGAACAAGGATTTCCACCTTGTCCGACGTGTTGTCATCGACCTTGCGTATTTTAATCTTGCCATTGTCGGCAGCCTTGAGAATGGATTCTATTATGAGCGGCGTAGTCTTGCCGAAAGGTATCTCGTTTATAGTAAGCGTTTTGTTGTCTTCTGATTTTGTTATCTTGGCACGGATTCGCACACGCCCGGTGCGGTCACCGTCATGGTAACGCGACACATCCATGCTGCCTCCTGTCTGGAAATCGGGGAACAACCGGAACGGTTCCTTGCGAAGGTATGATATTGCAGCGTCGCATACTTCGTTGAAGTTGTGCGGGAGAATCTTTGAGGAGAGTCCCACTGCAATACCCTCGACACCATGGACAAGCAGCAAGGGAAACTTCACCGGCAAGGTAATGGGTTCCTTGTTGCGGCCGTCATAGGAAAGTTTCCACTCTGTCGTTTTTGCATTGAACACCACATCATGGGCAAAGTGCGAGAGACGTGCCTCGATATATCGGGGAGCAGCCGCGGAATCACCCGTGAGTATGTTACCCCAGTTACCCTGACAATCGATGAGATAGTCCTTCTGGCCCAACTGCACCAATGCTCCTGCGATTGAAGCGTCGCCGTGAGGGTGATACTGCATGGTGTGCCCCACCACGTTGGCCACTTTGTTGTAACGGCCGTCGTCAAGTTCGCGCATGGCATGCAGAATGCGGCGCTGGACCGGCTTCAGGCCATCGTAAAGGTGCGGCACGGCACGCTCCAGAATAACATATGAAGCATAGTCCAGAAACCAGTTCTGGTACATTCCCGTAAGTTTGTGCGTAATGGGGTCACCGCCGCTGTCGGGGCGATAACTGCTATGCTCTCCGGCATTGGCCTCGTCTGTATCTGCGGAATTCTCTACAATGCCGCCTGTCTCTTCAATATTCTCGTCAAATCCGTCCTTGTCCATATGTGGTAAGAATTATACATAGTGCAACAGCACATTAGTGCAAAAATAAACAAAAATCGGCGAAAAACGAAATTTAAACACTCTCTAAATATATTTCACAATTATATCTCCCCGGGCGCGGGTTTTTTAGGCAAAAATTCATTATCTTCGCAGAATATTTGTAAAAAGGAATAATTGTGCAGCCGCCGGTCAATGCAGAAACGGCAGAACACGGTTCAGAAAGACAATAACAATAAAAAAGATACTATTATGGCTCAGGAAGATGTATTCAAGAAAGTAGTTGCGCATTGCAAGGAGTATGGTTTTGTATTCCCGTCAAGTGACATATATGACGGACTCGGTGCAGTCTATGACTACGGACAGATGGGTGTGGAACTCAAGAACAATATAAAGACATATTGGTGGCAGAGCATGGTGCTGCTCAACGACAACATCGTGGGTATCGATTCGGCAATCTTCATGCACCCCACAATATGGAAGGCGTCGGGACACGTGGACGCGTTCAACGACCCCCTCATCGACAACCGCGATTCAAAGAAGCGCTACCGCGCCGATGTGCTCATAGAGGAACAGATTGCAAAGTATGAGGAGAAGATGGAGAAAGAGGCGGCAAAGGCTGCAAAACGTTTCGGCGACTCCTTCAACCGCGAACTCTTCATGGAGACCAACCCGAAGGTGCTTGCCGAGAAAGCAAAGCGAGACGCCCTGCAGGAGCGTTTCGCCAAGGCGCTCAATGCCATGGACCTGGAAGAACTGCGACAGATAATAATCGACGAGGAGATTGCATGTCCCATTTCAGGAACACGCAACTGGACCGAAGTACGCCAGTTCAACCTCATGTTCTCTACCGAGATGGGCTCCACTGCCGACGGTGCGATGAAAGTTTACCTGCGCCCCGAGACAGCACAGGGTATTTTCGTGAACTACCTGAATGTTCAGAAGACCGGCCGTATGCGCGTACCTTTCGGTATTGCACAGATTGGCAAGGCCTTCCGTAACGAGATTGTAGCACGCCAATTCATTTTCCGCATGCGCGAATTCGAGCAGATGGAAATGCAGTTCTTCGTGCGCCCCGGCAGTGAACTCGAGTGGTTCAACAAGTGGAAGGAGACCCGTTTGGCATGGCACAAGGCATTGGGATTCGGCGACGAGGCTTACCGCTACCACGACCATGAGAAACTCGCTCATTATGCCAATGCTGCTACAGATATCGAGTTCCGCATGCCGTTCGGTTTCAAGGAAGTAGAGGGTATACACTCGCGCACAAACTTTGACCTCTCACAGCATGAGAAGTTCTCGGGCAAGAATATCAAGTACTTTGACCCTGAGACAAACGAAAGTTACACTCCGTATGTTATCGAGACCTCGATTGGCGTTGACCGCATGTTCCTCAGCATAATGTGCGCTTCGTACTGCGAGGAGAAACTCGAGAATGGCGAGACACGTGTTGTACTGCGCCTGCCGGCAGCCCTTGCACCGGTGAAACTTGCAGTACTGCCGCTTGTAAAGAAGGACGGCCTGCCCGAAAAGGCACGCGAGATAATGAACGAACTCAAGTTCAACTTCAACTGTTATTATGAAGAGAAGGACTCTATAGGCAAGCGCTACCGCCGCATGGACGCAATAGGCACCCCATATTGTGTTACCGTTGACCACCAGACACTCGAGGACGGCATGGTGACACTGCGCGAGCGCGACACCATGGAGCAGCGCCGTGTGGCAATAAGCGACCTGCGCAACATAATACAGGACAATGTAAGCATTACATCGTTGTTGAAGAAACTGTCATAAGATACTGTTATGAAGAAAATCAAGACACTCTTGCTGCTTGCTGCGGTACTAACCGGGTTTGCCGCCTGCAGCGAGACCGAGGAACTCCCCGAGTTCCACGATTGGCAAAGCCGCAACGCCCAATTCATAGACTCCATAGCCAATGTAGCACACGCCGACAAATCGGGTGATTGGAAGATTTTCCTTGACGGCAGAATTCCTGACAACACAAAAGAGTGGCCCAAGGACTATTATGTCTACTGTCAGGTGATAAAGGCCGGAGACGGCACCGCAAGCCCGCTGTTCACCGATACAGTAGAATTGAACTACCAAGGGCGGCTTATCCCGTCGAAAAGTCACCCCAACGGTTATCTGTTCGACTACTCATACAGCGGAAAACTTGACCCGGAATTCGATGTCCCGTCAAAATTCGTGCTTTCGGGGACTGTACCGGGCTTCTACACTGCCGTGGAGCACATGGTTGTGGGAACAACAAAGACAAGCGGAGACTATTGGAGAGTGTATATTCCGGCAAACCTCGGTTACGGTTCGACAGATTACCAGGGAATACCGGGATACTCGACACTGATTTTCGACATCAATCTTGTTTCATTCTCTTCACCAAAGACAATAATAGAATAACTGACCATGGAAATGAAAGACAACCAGTTTCAGATAGAATTAAAAGAGGATGTTGCAGAGGGCACATACTCTAACCTCGCAATCATAGCACACTCCACATCGGAGTTTGTAATAGACTTTGTACGCATGATGCCCGGAGTTACCAAGGCGCAGGTCAAATCACGCATTGTTATGACCCCCGAGCATGCGAAACGCCTGGCTATGGCATTACAGGACAACCTGATGAAGTACGAGAACCAGTTCGGCGAGATACGCATGCCCGAGCGTGGCGGTTATATGCCGGGAGGTACATTCAAGGGCGAAGCATAAATATTGAACTGCCCGGTCAGGAAACAACAAAAAAGAAAATGATGAAAGTTTAAACTTTCATCATTTTCTTTTTGTATCAATCAACCATAACGCCCTTACAACGGAATTCGGATAGCGAATAGCCGGTGTGACGTTTGAAATATCGGTTCAGATAACTCTGGTCGGGAAAACGAAACTCATTGACCAGTTCCTGGAATGTCTTGTGAGTATACACAAGCGCTACCTGCAGTTCTATTATTGTGTAGTGGTCGATTATCTCCTTGGCATTCTGACCGCTGGTACGTTGGCAAACGGCATTCAGGTGGCGAGTGGAGACCTTGAGCATATCGGCATAGTACTGCACTGAACGCTCCTCACGGAACTTTTGCGTGAGCATTGTGCGGAATTCATAGAACAGTCTGTCCTTTCCATCGTCCACACGTTCCTTGCCCTTGATTGTCTTCTCCTTGCTTATGTGTTTTATGTACAGCAACAGGGAGTTTACAGTAAGAATTATGTTCTGCCGACAGAATTCCACGTTCTCTTCAATACAGGATTCGGCTTCTATAATATCGACCTGGCGGAAAAGATTGGTAACAAACTCCTTTTCAAGTTCGGTATTGCAACCCTGATGGGTGCAGCACTCTATCTCCCGCATTTCCTCTGCGCTTATGGCGCTGCGTGCCGCAAGCCATATATGCTTGGAAAGACCAAGAAGGCGTGCCGAGAAATCACTTGTGATATCAAGCAGTAAAATACTTGAGCCCATGGGACATATTATAAGCTGGCCGGGAGTAAAACGGTACTTCTGACCGTCAATGGTAAAAAGAGCCTCACCCTGCCGGCAAAAGAATATTGATGTATGCTGCATTTGGTACACACGCTGTACAAACTGCTGCAATGACGACTGAGTGGTCGCAAAACCCTTTTGGGGCAATTTCTTAAGATATATATTATTCATCTCTTTTGCGTTTGCTTATACAAAATTAGTCAAAACAAACATCAAAACAAAACAAAAAGGACTATTATTGCACAAATTGTACAATAAAAATAAATTTATACACTAAACGTTAAGAATAAATCACACATGACCGAGCCACGAAACAACGGTCTTGATTCATCATCAGAATTTCTTACCGTTAACCATATACAGGAACGTCGTGAATATAAGTTTGGCGTCGAGCCACAACGAACGTTTACGCAGGTATTCAAGGTCCATATCAAGGCGTATAAGCATTTTTTCCATTGTATCGGTGTAGCCGTTGTGGATTGTTGCCATTGATGTGAGACCGGGTCTCATAAGGAAAACATAATCGTAATCGGGATTCTCCTTGCGGATTTTATCTATAAAATATTGGCGTTCGGGACGGGGACCTACAAACGACATATCGCCTTTAAGGACATTGAACAATTGAGGCAACTCATCAAGATGGTGTTCGCGCAGGAAACGGCCAACTTTAGTAAGCCTCTCATCACCTTTCGAGGCCAACTGGGGTTCTCCGTCACGCTCCGAATCGACACGCATTGTGCGGAACTTGTATATGCGGAACGGTTTCCCTTTATAACCAATCCTCTCCTGGCTGAAGATTACGCTCCCGTCTCTCTGAATGCGGAGCATGATATATACTATCAAAAACACCGGCGACAAGATGACAAGTCCTAAAAATGAACAAATGATATCAAAAAAACGTTTTATCGCGCGTTCAAAGGCATTCATTCCATCCTTCATGACTCAAAATTCTCCTAAAAATTATAATTTACCAAATAACTATGGTTATTATAGTAACTACCTTTTAACAAAAATATTGCAAAGAAAACACTTTTTTTCGGGCAAAAAAAATGAATTTGTGTCCAAAATGCGCCACAAGCCGCACCACAAACGTCCAATATAGGCACAACACACTGACACACAATACTGTATGCAAAAGCAAAAGAATATTACATTCGCATAAAAGATAACCGGAATAAACGCTTCAGACTTTTCCCGACAGTTTGCGCACTACATTTTCCATTTCCTCCTGCGGCAATGCGACCTCGCTTAATATTGCAAGGACCTCGTCGGCCTCGATAGAACGGAAATCGCACTCACGGGGAGTTATTACAAGACCCGCCATATCTATTGCACCCGGACTCACAAGGCGTTGACCGGCACCGGTTGCATAATATACATCCGGGCGATGCTTGGCACGCGGGAAAACATATGTCACATAACCCTCTCCGGGCACATAGCGGACAAACAGATTCACGCGCGGTTCCTTTTCGCCTTTGCACAGAGGCAATACAGCCATCAGACGCTTGAAAAGTTCCACAGAACACGACACATTACCGGTCACTACCATGAATAGCGGGACAACGTAAGTTGTGACATTGTACAGACAACCGTTCTCTTCGGCCAGCAACGGTTCCATGCCATTGGAAATCTTTTCGCGCCAATACTCGCCAAAAAGCGGAATGTTACAGAGACTACCGGCCTGAAGGTGGGCATGGTCGGGAGCCGAGGCACCGCAGGAAGCACCGTTATAGAACATTGCCATACTTTGCCACTCATGCGCAAGATACAACATATCGGCATACATTCCTGCCACATATTGCGGAACGTGAGTTTTACGTGGCAAGGTCATATGGAACGGCAATATGGGATACGGATTAACAAGCACCTCAAGCGTACCCATGGCAGCTGCAGCAAACTGCTCCCGAGGGCGATTTTCAGGACACAGGAAACATCTGCGTGCCTTGACAGACACCTCGTCAACCTTTGCTGTAGTTGAGACCGAACGCGCAGGATTATACTGCAAACGGATTCCATTGCCCAAATCACGAACCTCTACATCACACAATGCAGCATGCCGCTCCCCTGCTTGGGGCCACTGTGCCAACTGCTTGGTAAAGAAGAGTTCCAACTCATCGGCAGAAGGAACTGTCATAGATTCCACAAGTGCAATACGTGCCTTGACCTCAGCCGTGCGCAAAGAGTCCTTATAAAGATTGTGGGCATTCACCTTCTCATGAGAGAGCGCTGCGTCGGAATTTCCGCCCCAGCGACGGCACAGGTAGAGTACATCATATATGCGCCCTATTCTGTAGTTCCGTGATATTGCCAGCCCCACGGCATAATCCTCGCCATAACTTACATTCGGGAAACCGATTTCGCGGATTACAGGAGTAAAGAATGCACGTGGTGCTCCAAGTCCATTGATTCGCAGAGCATTATTACGGCCATTTTCCTCACTCCACTCGCGGTGGTCGATGACTCCGGGAGGCAAAGTGTTCAGTTCAAAATCACATATACGGTACGTTCCCACAATCATTGCGCATTGCTGTGCATAGAACTCATCGACAATACATTGCAATGTATTTTCACTGCTGTAGAGGTCATCACTGTCGAGTTGCACTGCAAAACGCCCGCAAAGTGTACTGTTCACGGCAAGATTCCAGCAGCCGCCTATACCAAGGTCCTTGCGTTCAGGTACAAGGTGTACAACCCTGTCATCGTCAAAGGAGTCGATTATATCCCCCGTACCGTCGGTCGAATGGTTATCAACGACTATGATATTGAATGGGAATGCAGTCTTCTGCTTAAGCACAGATCCTATTGCGTCGGCAATTGTCGAACAGCGGTTCTGCACCGGAATAACCACCGTTACCTCAACCGGAAATTCTCCGATGGAAAGGTCGATTTCGCTATACTTGTATGGAGGGAGCCAGGCCCCTATTGCTTTAAGATGGTGTGTACACACCTTTTCCATTTCTACCTGTACATTGCGTTGGGCAGGGTTCACATAATCGAACTGTTTCTCGCCGCTCTTGCGGGTATCGTCCTCGCATTCGGTATAAAGGAAACCGCAATGATGATAGATTTGTCCATAGCGGCTCATGGCCAACCGCAACTGGTACAGACCTGCATAAAGATATTCTTCGGGCGAATCAGCGATATACTTTTTCAGGGAATTTGTCCTGAAAAGCAGCATTGAACCGAAATCAAAATCATTTCTCAATGAACCTTCGGAATAATCTATCGTAGGCGCCGCAGCGACATCACCTCCAACACTCTTCCTGTAATGCGAATAGAGCATTGAAGCATTGTCCGGGATATTTTCAAGCAATGCCCCAAGACTTTCCCAATCGACATCAACACCCTCTTTACCGAAATAGAGTACAAAATCGGCTGTCGCGCGCGAAGCCATGTCAAGGAAATGCGCCGTCGAGGTCAGAGAGTTGGCGCGCAACACCTGCACACCAGTGGGCAAATCAACCGCAGGTGCCTCGAGACTCCACAACCACACTTTAGCCACAAACGGATATGACAACATGGTTTCAATTGACGGAAGGTCAAGTTCTCCGGCAGTGACGGGTAAAAAAAGTTCTATCGTATGTTTCTTCATAAAAATCCTAAGTTTATTGCGAAATTAATAAAAAAGAGGGAAACAAAACAGTCAAGCGGCGGTTTTTGACATTTGACGGCAATAATATCCTGTCGTGCGCCCCCGTTTATAATAAATAATATATTTATTTGTTAATATAGAGAAGAAATACCACATTTTTGCACTATCTTCGCAAAGTATATGTACACACGCACGGACAGGGCAACAGAGACAATGGAACAGGAAAAGAATATAGTGACCGGAAAAAGGAAACTGCTTGGAATGACCTTGGGCGCGCTCAAGGAGGCTGTGCAAGAAGCAGGCATGCCATCGTTTACAGCCAAGCAGATAGCAGATTGGATATACTGCAAAAGAGTAGATTCAATAGAAGAGATGTCCAACATATCGCTCAAGAACAGAGAGAAATTGAGCGAACTTTTCGAGGTCGGATTCAAGACCCCGGCCGACGCCATGCGTTCGGTCGACGGGACAATAAAATACCTGTACGAAGTTGACAACGGACACTTTGTGGAAGCCGTATACATTCCCGACGGGGAGCGTGCAACACTTTGCGTGTCGTCACAGGTAGGCTGCAAGATGAATTGCCTGTTCTGCATGACAGGCAAACAAAAGTACACCGCCAACCTTACCGCCAACGAGATACTGAACCAGATTCTTGCACTGCCCGAATTCGAAAGGCTCACCAATATTGTATTCATGGGAATGGGCGAACCATGCGATAACCTCGACAACCTGTTGCCAGCCATTGAAGTACTTACAAGCCCGTATGGACTCGGTTGGAGCCCGCACCGCATTACCGTTTCAACGGTGGGGGTACGTAAAGGACTCAAGCGGTTGCTCGACGCCGGCGATTTTCACATTGCAGTGAGCCTGCACCACCCCATCCCCGAAAAACGTATGGAAATAATGCCGGCCGAAAAAGGATTTTCAATTCTTGAAATGCTTGACATATTGCGCGGGTACGATTTCAGCCACCAGCGCAGGCTCACATTCGAGTACATCGTTTTCAAGGACACCAACGAGACACTGCAGCACGCAAGGAAACTCCTGAAACTGCTTGAAGGCATGGATTGCCGCATAAACCTCATACGCTATCATGCAATACCGGGAGTTCCGCTCGAGGGAGTAAATGAAGAAGGCATGGTACAACTCCGCGACTATCTGACGAAGAACGGACTGTTCACCACCATAAGAGCCTCGCGCGGCGAGGATATCTTTGCGGCATGCGGCATGCTTTCTACTCTAAAACAGAATAACAACAAAAAGGATATATGATGAAAAGGATTCTTCTATTCACACTGACAGCAATCACACTGCTCACCGGTTGCGGCAACACATCGAAACACTCGATAGGCAACCCGTACGAGGTTCTTGTGGTATGCGATGACAACATTTGGGAAGCACCGGCCGGCAGAGCACTACTCTATGCGCTTGACACCGACGTACCCTGCCTGCCACAATCGGAACGTTCGTTCAGAATATCAAGAGTCACAAAGAGCCACTTCAAAGGTTCGTCAAAGGCGTTCCGCAACATCATCTTTGTGGACATAAACGGCGACCGCTACACCCAGAGCAGTTTCAAGTTTACCCGTGACGTATTTGCGAAACCACAAGTATACATGGGCATACAGTCCCCAAGTATGGAGGATTTTGAAAAATTCGTTACAGAAAACTCGCAGGTAATAGTGGATTTCCTCACGAGAGTGGAAATGGAGAGGCAGATAAACATTCTCGAAGAGAGTTACAACGAAAAGGCATTCAACATTGTCAAAGAGATGTTCGGCTGCGAACTGAAAATTCCGGTATATCTTAACGGCAACATGAAGGGCAAAGACTTTGTATGGTTTTCGGATTTCAATGACCCCAAGGCCGAGATACAGAGTTTCATGGTATACAGTTACCCATACACATCGGCCGACAACTTCTCAAGGGAAAACTACATACACATGCGTGACTCGGTGATGAAGATGAACATCCGCGCAAAAAGGATGGACCAGTACATAAAGACCGTAGACTGGTCGGTTGTAATAACCGAGGGGTCATACAGGGACCGCTACATACAGGTGGCACGTGGTCTTTGGGAAATGGAGAACGACATCATGGGCGGACCGTTCGTATCACACTCCGTTGTAGATGAAATAAACAACAGGGTAATTGTTGTGGAGGCGTTCCTTTATGCCCCGCACAGGAAGAAGGGTTCCTTAATGCGCAAACTGGAAGCAGCATTATTCACGTTGCGAATGCCGGCCGATGAACTCATAGAACAGAGCAGTCACCTTGGCGAGATAGTAATCGATGGCAGCATGAGCGACACGGAGTGAGAAATTGGCAATTATTGAGATAACAGACAAAAAACACTATACATGAGCGAAAACAACAGAATACGTGTCGGCATAACACAGGGCGACATAAACGGCATAGGATATGAAGTAATATTCAAAGCATTCGACAACCCCGAGATGTTCGATATATGCACACCCATTGTATACGGTTCGCCAAAGGTTGCGGCATACCACCGCAAGGCTTTAGACATGGAGACCCCGTACAATGCCATTGAAAATGCCGATGAAGCACAGAACGGCAAACTCAATATCATAAACTGCAACGGTGACGAGGTGCATATTGAACTTGGTACAAACACTGCCGAAGCAGGAAATGCTGCCTTTCAGGCTCTTGAAAGAGCCGTCAAGGATTGCATGGAGGGGAAAATCGATGTAATAGTCACTGCACCGATAAACAAGAGCACAATCCAAAGCGAGCAGTTCAACTTCCCTGGGCACACCGAGTATCTGCAGGATTGCTGCGGAGAAGAAGCAAAGGCACTGATGATTCTTTGCAGCGGCGACATGCGCGTTGCTGTTGCCACATCACATATGGCACTGAAGGATATACCGACCGCAATCACGCCCGAGTTGCTTGAGGAGAAAATCACTCTCCTTAACAAGAGCATGAAGGAAGATTTCAATATCGACGCGCCAAAGATTGCCGTACTCTCACTGAACCCCCATTCGGGCGACAACGGCCTGTTGGGCAGCGAAGAGATTGAAGTCATTTCGCCAACCATACGCAAGATGAATGACAACGGTATATTCTGCTACGGTCCATTTGCAGCCGACGGTTTCATGGGTAGCGGCAAATATTCATCGTTCGACGCAATACTCGCGATGTACCACGACCAGGGACTTGCCCCACTGAAGGCACTCGCCATGAACGACGGTGTGAACTTCACTGCCGGACTGCCCATCATACGTACATCGCCCGCACATGGCGTCGCATATGACATCGCAGGCAAGGGCGAAGCCGATGAGAACTCGTTCCGTCAGGCAATATATGCAGCAATAGATATCTTGCGTAACAGAAGGTTCTACAACGAGGCACGCCGTAATCCTTTGCGCAAGATGTACTTCGAGAAGCGTGACGACAGCAACCGCTTGAATCTGCAGTTGCCCGAGAATGAGTGATTCAGGAGATGAAATTTGCGATAATAGCAGCAGGAGAAGGTTCGCGACTGGCAAACGAAGGCATTAAATGCCCTAAGCCGCTCATTGAACTGCAAGGCGTTCCAATTATCGAGCGCCTTATCGGCATTTTCATGCGGCAAGGAGCAAGTTCGGTCTGTGTCATCATCAACGAAGAGCAACCGGACACACTTGCTCTCCTCAAGAATCTGCAGGAGAGATACCCCATTGAGATTGTGGTCAAAAGCACTCCGAGTTCAATGCACAGCATGCATGCACTGAGCAACTTGCTTCGTGAAGGGAAGTTCTGCCTCACCACAGTCGACACCCTGTTCCATGAGGATGAATTCGCCGAATACATCAAAGCATTCGAGAAGAGCGATTGCGACGGCATTATGGCTGTTACCGACTACGTGGATGATGAAAAACCGCTATATGTGGAGACAGACAGCGAACTGGGCATAACTGCATTCCGAGACACGCCCGGTGCCTGTTCAAGATACATTTCGGGCGGTATATACGGATTATCCCCACACGCACTTGACATTCTTGACAAGTGCATGGAGGAGGGCATTGAACGCATGCGCAACTTCCAGCGCAGACTGGTTGAGGAGGGTATGAGAATGAAAGCATATCCGTTCAAGAAAATAATAGACATTGACCATGCCGAGGACATAGTCAAAGCCGAGGAATTCCTTTCAGAGAGATGAAGATAGCCACCATTGTACGCGACAGGGCACACTCGCCCAACATGGCAGCAAACGACGCAGCCATACTTGAGGCCGTCACGACCGAGTTGTTGGCAAGGGGAGCAGAGGTTGTCGTAGCAGAGGGAAACATACTTGACGGGGTTGACGCGGTGTGCCACATGTCGCGCACACATTCGGTACTGCAGGAACTGGAAAGAGCCGAGAGAAACGGTGTAAAGATAATCAACTCGCCAAGGAGTGTCGGCAACTGCGCCCGCCACAAGATTATGACAGCATTGGAGAGTGCCGGCATTCTGCAACCGGCATTCACACTGATTGAAGCGGGAACCGACCTCGACAGACTGCAATATCCGGCATGGATAAAACGTGCCGACGGGTGCAGTTGTCACAAGGACGATGTATGTTTTGCCGGAAATGCGGTCGAAGCACGGGAAGCCATAGAGAGAATGCGCAGCAGGGGTATCGGCAAACAGATACATTGCGTGCACATAAAAGGAGATATAATAAAGTTCTATGGCGTAGGCAGGAACTTCTTCCGTTATTGTTACCCCGACCCGGGAAAGAGCAAGTTCGGTCTTGAAAGAATAAACGGAACACCCGAGGGCCATGCATTCAGTCTTGAAAAGATGAGGGAAGCAGTATTTGCTGCAGCCGAAACCGTTGGACTTGAAATCTACGGAGGTGACTGTATTGTTGACAGCAACGGGCATATATATATTATTGACCTGAATGACTTCCCCAGTTTCTCGGCCGTGCGCAAAGAGGCTGCCGAAGAGATTGCAGAATATATAATCAACAAGATAAAGAAAAAGGCATGAAAAAAGAAGAGAGAGAACTGTACCTTGCTTCAATTAAATCGGTAGACACCGAGGAGTTCCTTGACATGTGGTTCTACCGTCCTTTGGGATTCAGTTGTGCACTATTCTTCAGAAACAGAGGCGTACACCCTAATGTAATAACAATAATATCAATATTCCTGGGCGTAGCTGCAGGAATATGCTTTGCACAGGAAAGCCTAAGATGGAACATGCTTGGAATGCTGCTGCTCATATGGGCAAACCTGTATGACAGCACTGACGGGCAACTGGCACGCATGACAGGACAGAAGACACGCTGGGGGAGAATTCTCGACGGTTTTGCCGGCGACTGCTGGTTCTTTTGCATATATTTCGCAATATGCATACGCGAAACATTTGACCCTATACCTTTTGCACCGGAATATAACTGGGGAATAATGCTGTGGATTCTTACATCGTACTGCGGTTTTTGGTTTCATGGTTCACAATGTCAGCTTGCCGACTACTACAGGAACATACACCTTTATTTCACGAACGAGAAGAACGGCAACGAATTCCATAACTCCATTGCTGTAAAGAAGGAGTATAAGGAAACCCCATGGAAAGGAAACTTCTTCTGGAAGATATTCCTCAGCGCATATGTCTCATATGTAGGCAATCAGGAACGCATGTCGCCAAAGTTCCAGAAATTCATCAAGACTGTATACAGTCACTACGGTACAAACATCCCCAAAGAACTGCGCGACGAATTCCGCAAAGGCAGCCTGCCGCTTATGAAGTACACGAACTTCATCACTTTCAACTCACGCGCTATAATGCTATGTTTTACCCTGCTTATAAACCAGTTATGGATGTATCTTTTCTTTGAACTGATAGTACTCATGGCTGTATTCCTATATATGAAGTACAGACACGAGAAACTTTGTCGGCGACTCACTTTAAAAATCGAAAGCGGGCATGAGTTCAATTAAAGGTATCATTTTCGATTACGGCGGTACAATTGACACCAATGGAATACATTGGGGTGAACTCATTTGGCAAGAGTACAATGCAGCAGGTGTTGAGGTTGAGAAAAGCACCTATCGCAATGCATATGTACATGGCGAACGCTCATTGGCAAAGAACCCCATCATATCACCATCGGATACATTCCGCACATTGCTGACTAAAAAGATGAGACTGCAGGCCGAATATCTGCGCAACAACGCCGGTTGTGCTGTCATCACGAAAGAAAAAGAGGAGGAGATTGCAAGACGCTGTTACGAAAGGGTTATTGCAACCGTTGCATGTACACGCAGAGTTGTTGAAGAGTTGGGCAAAGCATACCCTATGGTACTCGTAACCAACTTCTACGGCAACATGCCGGTGGTGTTGGAAGAGTTCTCGCTCAAAGGCATTTTCAAGGAGATTGTTGAATCATCGGTTGTGGGGCTGCGCAAGCCGGACCCGGGACTCTTTGCAATAGGGGTCAGAAGTCTTGGAACGGTACCTGAAGCGACCGTTGTCATAGGAGACTCCTATCGCAAGGACATATACCCGGCAAGTTCATTGGGTTGCCGGACCGTATGGCTTAAGAAAGTATGTTGGGAGGAGGAACCTGTTGAAGCGGGACATGAACCGACAGCCGTTACCGACACCCTTGAGCACATACCCGGTATCATAGCACGGTTATAGTCGGCAACAGAACATAAACCGCCTTGTATGCGTTTTATAAAGGAAGATTAACCAATAAACAGCACCTTTATGAAACGCAGTCTTTTTTTATGCGCCCTGCTTGCACTCTCTTTGACGGCAGGAGCCCAGTTCAGCCCCGAGAATTACAGCACGATACACAACGACAGTTGCTGGCACTTCACATTCGGTTACGACACACCCAAAATGCCAAGCAACGACGGCATGCTTGTGGTCACACATTTATGTACGCCCGACACATGTGTCAGTTCTGCCACCCGTCATCTGCAAGGCAAACGCTACGCTAAAAGATATATAAAAAAGTATGGCAACCGCCCTGTATTGCACAAGGAAGGCAGCCACAGTTGCACGCTCAAAGTACCAGAGACTGCTATCAGTGACACTGTATATGCAATCACGTACAGCGAATATGACAATGGTACCAAAGTCGAATTCATTTGCGACACCGTTGCCATAGCAATGCCGGAATGCCCGCCGATGAGTTGCCATAGGGTACAACCGATACATGGCATTGCCGACTACACGGCAATGGAAAACCCTCATGTACACAGCATGCGCCACTATTCGCCGCTCACAGTAACCAATGCCGAGGGAATGGCTGTTACTCCCAACATTGTGCGTTACGTTACCGGCAGTGCCAAACTGGACCCGGAATATCTTGACAATGCCAAGAACATAGAAGAACTGATGGGAATCATAGACGATGTCCTTGCCGACAGCAGCACACATCTTGAATCGGTACAGATAGTCGGATACACTTCACCCGACGGCGGCAGCAACCAGGCAAGACTGGGAGAGGAACGCGCCATTGCCATGCGTGACCATATACGCAGACATCATAGTTTACCGGACTCTCTCTTTGAGGTTGCCTACGGGGGAACTAACTGGAACATGTTGTACTCCAACATAAGGAGCATTGACAAAGATAACCCCGACAGCCTGATTACAGCCATGAAACAGGAACCGGACCCTATGAAAAGAGAAAACATACTCAAGAAATATAAAGGAGGCATACTCTACCGCGAACTGACTGAAAGGATATTCCCCGACCACCGCATGGCATGCTGCACCGGAATCTACTATAGCAGAATGACGGACAGCACCACTATGACTCTTAACAGCATTGTCGATGAACTCATCAATAACCCGCACCCGGATTATGGCAGACTGATTGCAGAACTCAAACAATACAAGGAGGACCCGCGGGCAATGAACCTGCAGGGTGTTATAGACTATCGCCGCCACCACCGCCATGCTGCCGAGCAGGCATTCGCCAAAGCTGCCGCATTGGGAGACAGACAGGCTGCCGTAAACTTGCAGATACTGGAAAATAACAAAAGCAAAGAAGAGAGAAGCACTTTTTAGCAAGTTGTAATGAGAGCCGGAGCCATAAAAAAGTATTATCTTTGCATTGCTGTCATGACAGCAATGCAAAGATTTTAATTTACACATACAGTATGAAAGAGTATATATTTCCTCTTATTGACCTGCTCAATGAGATGACCCCATACCTGCTGTTCGGTTTTCTCATAGCAGGAATACTACATGAGTTCGTTCCAAGGCAGATTTATGCCAAAAGGCTCTCGGGCAGGAACTTCAGTTCAATATTCTGGGCAGCGATGTTCGGTATCCCATTACCGCTATGCTCCTGTGGAGTGATTCCCACGGCAGCGTCAATACGCCGCGAAGGAGCCTCGAAAGGAGCCACGGTATCGTTCCTTATCGCCACCCCGCAGACAGGTGTAGACTCCATTCTTGCCACAGCCTCACTATTAGGTATTCCATTTGCAATAATTCGCCCCCTTGTGGCGCTTGTGACAGCACTTGCAGGAGGAGTGGCTGTCAACAGATGGTGCAGCGATGATGAAAACATCGACAATGTACAAATGGAAGAGGAAAAGGAGAAAAAGAGTTTTTGGCAAAAATGCATAGGAACATTACGCTATGGTTTCATAGACATGTTGCAGGATATTGGCAAATGGATTGTCATAGGTCTTATAGTGGCGGCAATCATAACCATTGCCGTACCCGATGACTTCTTCACGCAGTTCAACAGTTACCCCATCCTGAACATGCTGATTATTCTTGTCGTCTCGGTTCCCATGTACCTTTGCGCAACAGGTTCAATCCCCATAGCAGCGGCTCTCATGCTCAAGGGGTTATCGCCCGGAGCGGCACTTGTTTTGCTGATGGCAGGCCCGGCAACCAACATGGCAGCCATATTGGTAATAAACAAAGTATTAGGCAAAAAACCGTTAATCATTTATCTCCTTACTATAATAATAGGAGCAACGGGATTCGGACTTGCAATAGACTACCTTCTGCCTGCCGAATGGTTCACCGGAAGCATACATGTACACGGTGCAGGGTGTTGCGGAGCCGAAGGAGCCCCTTGGTGGCAAACGATATCGAGTATAATATTTGTTGCCCTGCTTGCCGTTGCCTTCATTCTCAAGTACCGCAGACATAACGGTTGTTGCCACGATGAGCATTGTCAATGCAACAAAGAACAAAGATTCAGGATTGAAGGTATGATGTGTAACCACTGTCGCGAGAATGTAGAGAAGAACCTGAAAAACATTGAAGGTGTTACCGATGTGCGTGTCGAACTGACCGAGGGAGCAGCATATATAAAAGGCGACAATGTAGACAGCAGCAAGGTCATAGAGGTCATTAATTCCCTCGGTTACAAACACATCCCTGAAGAGAGGAAGTAAGAACAACCAGATCTTTTTCAAAAACTGCACAAACACTTAAAAATGTGCAATTTTATCAAATTACAGCACATATTACGATGATATGCATAGGCAAAACCATATATTGGAAGAAACTTATGTAACAACATTATATTTATAAATCAAGGGGTTTGTCTGCAAACAGACAACCCCCTTGATTTATAAGAAGTGCATATTCTACAACTCTTTTATAACTCTACACGGAACTCCCGCAGCAACAGTATTTGCCGGAATATCCCTGTTCACCACACTGCCGGCACCTATAGTGACGTTGTCTCCAATAGTAACTCCTGGCAGTACAGTAACACCGGCACCAATCCAAACATTATCTCCTACTTTAATGGGACGGGCATACTCCAAACCTTTATTGCGCTGTTCCACATCAAGAGGATGACCGGCTGTGGTAAAACAGCAGTTTGGCGCCACGAACACATTTCTACCGAATATCACCGGTGCAGCGTCAAGTATCACAAGGTTGTGGTTTGAATAGAAATTCTCGCCAAGAATTATATTGTAACCGTAATCGCACCAGAAAGGCGGTTCAATTGTGAAAGTGCCGGCATGCTTGCCTACCATATTCTCAATTATATGCCTGCGTTCATCGCCGCGCTCATAGGGCATGGTGTTGTACTGCTGACACTTGACCTTGCACGCGGTACGCTCTTCAATAAGTTCTTGATTGAAGTTCGCGTCATAGAGTTCGCCGGAGCACATTTGTTCCCTTATATCCATACAGAAACATCTTCAGTTAACGTAAACACAATCGAAGTACTCGTCAAAGAGAGCTCTTGCTGCGTCAAGTTGTTCAGGAGTATTCTCCTTTACGCCCTTGAGTTTATATTCCATACCAAGAGGTTCGTACTTGTGCGCACCTAACGTGTGATACGGCAGTACTTCAACACGGTGTATCATATCGTAATCCTTGAAATGCTCACCCAACGCACGTATATCCTCTTCAAATGCGCTGTATCCCTGGACAAGGACGTAACGTATCCAGAAAGGCCTGCCCTGCTCCTGCAGCCACTTTGCTGTTGCAAGAGTCTGCTTGTTCTGGCGTTCGGTAAGAATTGTATGACGTTCGGGGTTGAACTGCTTGATATCAAGCATTACAAGGTCGACAAGCGACAGGAGTTCCTCGACATCGCTATTCCAAATACTGCCATTGGTGTCCAGACACACATGTATGCCCTGCTCCTTGAGGCGTTTTACCAACGGAACAAGCGCCTTGGCCTGGAATGTAGGTTCCCCACCGCTGAAGGTGACACCGCCACGCTTGCCGAAAAACGGTTTCTCGTTCATGGCCATGCGTACGATATCCTCAATATCAGTCTCCTTGCTTTCACCTTTGGCGTCTATTGTGTCGGGATTGGCACAATAGAGACAACGGAAGTTGCAACCCTGCAGAAAAACTACAAGACGCAGTCCGGGACCATCAAAAGTTCCAAGAGATTCATATGAATGTACTCTTATTGTCATATTGATAACGTTTGGGTTAATGTTAAATGTTAAACGTTTAATGTTTAATGTTTAGTGTTTAACGATTATTCTTGCGTGAATATAAGGTTTCTAAAGACCCTAAGGCGCAATCTTATAATTTATAGGTTAAAAATAGGCTGGCCTTGTGAGCCAGCCTATTTTCTATTGAACATTATCCGTCATTACATGCGCTCGTGGAAAGAACGTGAGATAACCTCCAACTGGTGCTCGCGACTCAGTTTGATGAAGTTAACTGCGTAACCTGATACACGGATTGTCAACTGCGGATACTTCTCGGGGTGTTCCATTGCGTCCATAAGCATCTCGCGGTTCAGCACGTTCACGTTCAGGTGGTGCGCACCCTTTGTAAAGTAACCGTCCATCAAGGTAACAAGGTTCTCAATACGTGTCTCATTGTCAACACCAAGTGACTTTGGTATGATTGAGAATGTGTTGCTGATACCGTCCTGTGAGTCACGATAGCGGAGTTTTGCTACTGAACTGAGCGAAGCAACAGCACCGTTCTTGTCGCGTCCGTGCATTGGGTTTGCACCCGGAGCGAAAGCAACACCCTTGGCACGACCGTCAGGTGTAGCACCAGTCTTCTTGCCATACATCACGTTTGATGTAATTGTAAGGAGTGACAATGTAGGCTTGGCGTTCTTGTATACAGGGTGCTTCTTGAGTTCCTCGCTGAAGAAGTAAACCAGGTCAACACCAAGGTGGTCAACACGGTCATCGTCGTTACCGAAGCATGGGAAGTCATTCTCGATATCGAAAGACTCTGTAAGGCCGAGTTCATTGCGCTTAACTGTCACTTTACCATACTTGATAGCAGAGAGAGAGTCGATAGCGATAGAAAGACCTGCAACACCATATGCAAGGTTGATTGAAGGATCGGTATCGATGAATGCCATCTGAGCCTTCTCGTAGTAGTACTTGTCGTGCATATAGTGGATGATGTTCATTGAGTCGTTGTAAACGCGTGCAATCTCAATGAGCACCTTCTTGTAGTTCTTCAACACCTCCTCATAGTCAAGGACATCACCCTCGAGAACAGGAATATCCTTTACTACGACTGTACCGGTGTTCTCGCAACGGCCACCGTTGATGGCAAGCAAGAGAGCCTTTGCAAAGTTACAACGTGCACCGAAGAACTGTATTTGGCGACCTATAGCCTGGTAAGATACGCAGCATGCGATACCGTAGTCGTCGCACTCACGAACCTCGCGCATGAGAGTATCGTTCTCGTACTGGATTGAAGATGTATCGATTGATACCTTTGCACAGAACTCCTTGAAACCTTCGGGAAGTTCGGGGCTCCACAGAACTGTCATGTTAGGTTCTGGCGAGGGACCGAGGTTGTAAAGTGTCTGCAAGAAGCGGAAAGATGTCTTTGTAACCTTTGTACGGCCATCGTTGAAGCGACCACCGATTGCCTCTGTCACCCATGTGGGGTCACCGGCAAAGAGGTCGTTATAAGACTGCATACGCAAGTGGCGAACCATGCGGAGTTTGATTACGAACTGGTCGATGAGTTCCTGTGCGAATGTCTCGTCAATGTTGCCATGATCGAGGTCATACTGGATATATACATCAAGGAATGAAGAAACATTACCGAGTGACATTGCAGCACCGTCCTGCTCCTTGACAGCAGCAAGATATGCCATATATGTCCACTGTACTGCCTCCTGGGCGCTTGTAGCAGGACGAGAGAGGTCAAGACCATAATACTCACCCATAACCTTGATTTCGTTGAGAGCCTTAATCTGCTCTGCAACCTCCTCGCGAAGACGGATAGTATGCTCGGTCATTGGGCTGAGGAGACCCTTGAGGTCAGCCTTCTTTGCTTCGATAAGACGGTCGGCACCATAGAGTGCAAGACGACGGTAGTCACCGATTATACGGCCACGTGCATAGTTATCGGGCAGACCGGTCAAGAAACCGAGTGAACGGTACATACGGATTTCCTCTGTATATGCGTCGAACACACCGTCGTTGTGTGTCTTGCGGTAGTGATAGAAGATATCCTTTACCTTTTCGTCAACCTCAATGCCATTCTCGCGGCAGGCCTTCTCTACAACCTTTATACCGCCGAAAGGTTTGATGGCACGCTTCAGGAGTTCGTCTGTCTGGAGACCTACAATGAGTTCGTTCTCCTTGTCAATGTAACCGGCCTTATGAGAAGTGATTGTAGAAACAGTCACATTGTCAAGAGCACGTACACCATTGTTTGCGCGCTCCTCCTCAAGAGCCTTGAGGCAAACGTTCCAAACTGCCTTTGTTCTCTCGGTGGGACCTACAAGGAAAGAGGCATCACCCTCATATGGAGTAATGTTCTCGTGTACAAAGTTACCTACATTGATCTCTTTGCTCCAAAGTCCATCCTTAAAATCAAGTTTCTTTTCCATAGTTATTTTACTTGTTTATTAAAAATGTTCACATTATTTAACGCGGTAGAAACCAGCATTTCCACTCTGCACTGCAAAGTTAATAAAAAAACATCTATAATACATTATAAAAACAGGATATTTTTTTGAAATTATTTCATTTTTAAAATTATTTCAGATTGATTACCTGAAAAAAGCAGCTACGCCGCTCAAAAACATAATAGAATAGACCACAAACTTGAACATGCGACCATTGATTGCATTGAACATCTTGTTGCCGAAAAAGAGGCCGAGCAGGACACCGGCTGCCCCAATTGCTAAATAGTGAGGTGTTGAAGAAGTGTAATATCCCCCACCCGACCTGAAACAGAGGTATACAAGGTTGAACGACAGCCAGAAAGCCTGCATTGTGGCCATATATGCCTTTTTGTCATTTATTGTATTTATGCCATAAAGGACAACAGGAGGTCCGGGCATTCCGAACATGGCACCCATAACACCGCTCACTGCACCGACAGCACATTGCGACCAACAGGAAGTGAACACTCCTTTTATTCTGCTTTCGAAGAAGAAAAAATAGAGCGAAACCAAAATAAGTGCAACACCGAGAAAGGTACGTAACAGTTCGCTGCTGAAAGAGAGCATGAAATTAATCACAAAAAATGAGACAAAAGCATTTGAAAGAAACACCAGACCCATTTTTCGCCACCTGACATAACCGAAATTACGAAGTAGGATGAATAATGCGGTACTGCCCGACAGAAGCCCGGAAAGAGCAACAGCCTCGTTGTATGACGGCATAACGTGAGGCAGGAACATCATAATAAAAATTCCAAAGCCGAACCCCGACACACGTTGCACAAAAGCAGCACATGCCGACAAAGCGAATATGACAACAACAAGTTCCGACATTTGAACTTACCTTATTATAAGTAGTGATTAGTAACTTAAGAGAACTAAAGGGGAACTTCAGTTGCCTTTAGTTCCCCTTAATTTCCCTAAAATCGATATTACCACTTGATAAACCTGTGTGAGCGCACATTTGCTCCACACCTGATGACTGCAATATATGGTGCTTTAGGCTGTGAAGCAAGCGAAATGGTGACTTCACCGCCCGCAGCAACCGCCTTACCGACCTGAACACCGCCGAAATTAATGACAGTCACATCTGCGCCATCGGGCAAACCAGAACAACGCAATGTTTGGGACGCGACATCATACTCTACCGCACACATATCTGTAACAGAACCCGCTACACCGGTATCCTTGCCGTTGATGGTACTTATACGCAACTTATGTGACACAGGAGAATAAGGACAGTAATACTTGTATTCAGTACCAGGGCCGCAACTTCCGTTACCTAATCCGCGCTGCATATAGTCAATTGTAGCATAAACCACATCATCCTTCTCCAAATCCCACGGATGGAGTTCGGGTACAAGATACTGCGACTGGTCATAGTGAGACAAAGAGAACGAAACTTCACCCTCGGTCTCCACCTTTATTGCATTGCCGTTCTCCGGATTCCATAGCGTGAAGTCGCGCAAAGCCATACGGTTACCATGCGACTGCGGATGAGCATACATCTCGAACATATCGTCAACTGTTGTCGTGTAACGCCCGAGGAACGAACCCGTCTGACGGTCGATATAATTCTCCCACGGACCCTTTGCATAGTATTCCAGATTCTCATAACCTGCAGGGAATACCATATCAAGACCTATACGGCGCAGAGCATTTGTTTGGGGAGTATAATCCACCTTCATATCCACCACACCGCTTACATAAACAGTGTATGTTATTATATAAGGACACTTGCTATGCAAGGCATTCACTGTTATATTGCATGTCTTGCCGTCGCCCGAAAGCGCACTGCTTACCGAGGCAGAATTAATTGCTGCTATGCTATCACCGAACACATGTTCGCCATAAGGGCTCTCATTTTCAATCCAACGGACATTGCTGTAAATGGGGAAGTTGCCCGGTTCAAGTACCTGAACGCCGTTGGCAATCCACTCTTTCACAAAGCCCTGTGCGTTGAGTTTGAAACTGATATTATCGTTAACGACAGAAACTCCGTTGCTCTTGTCTACCGTAAGTCTCTCCCCTTCCTGTGCAACGGCAACCAAAGAGGTCCGTGCCTGAAGCACGAACTGCTCTGTCGCCATAGGATAACCGGCCTCGCACCATATTTCCGCATTGTTCTTGAGCAACTCTACATTAAGTGCATACTCCTTTCCGCTCTCGAACTCGGTTGCAATGCCGAGTTTAACCGACGTTGACGCGCCTGGGGCCACAGAAGGCATTTCCATCTCACCCTCCTCGACAACAGTACCGTCGCAAAGAAGTGCATAGCAAAGTGAGAACTCATTGAGGTTGACAAAGTTATACTTATTCTTTATCGAAAGGTTGCCATTGCTGTATGTAAACTTCACGTACTGGTAGACCTTCTTTACCTCGGTAAGTTTTGCAGTCCAGGCACGGTCGGCAGTGACGATACCGTTGTTGCAGAAATTGCCCTGGTGAGGACCCGGATAGTCGTAACCGCTTGTGTAGTGCGGGAAACCGTTCTTCTCCAACTGCCCGTTCTTTATCGCCTGCGGGTCATATATTGACTGGTCCACCCAATCCCATATACAACCGCCGATACCGTACTTGCTGCCTTCGATTATATCCCAATAATCCTGAAGATTACCCACTGCATTACCCATGGCATGCGCATATTCGCAAAGGAAGAATGGCTCGCCGCCTATGCTGTTTGCACAATGGCTTTGGGTATAAGAGAGGTTAGGATACATCTTTGAATCGAAATCGGTGTTATTTGCAGAGTTTTCGTTGGAATAACCCTCATAGTGTACCGGACGTGAATCGAGAGCCTTTACCGCAGAGTACGTGGCATCGAAGTTCACTCCCACACCCGACTCGTTGCCGAGCGACCAGAACACAACCGAAGGATGATTGCGGTCACGGTAAACCATGCGCACGGTACGGTCAACATACTGGGCCTTCCAAGTGGGGTCATTGGAGATACAGTTCTTCTTCATCTCGCTCCAACTCTTATGGCACTCAACATCGGCCTCATCCATCACATAAAGTCCATAATGGTCGAACATTGCATACATCTTTGCCTGGCGCGGATAGTGGCTTGTGCGTACAGTGTTTATATTGGCCTGCTTCATCAGTTCAACATCCTTAAGCATTGTAGTCACGTCAATGGCACGACCGTGGACAGGATGAGTATCCTGATTGTTGACACCCTTGAAATATACACGCTGACCGTTTATGAGAACGACGCCGTTCTTGATTTCAACACTACGGAAACCGTATTTTGTAGAGAAGACCATCTCCTCATTGCCGGCAGAATCTTTCTGGCGCACAATAACAGTATAAAGGTTCGGTGTCTCGGCCGTCCACGCCTGCAAAGAGGAGAGAGCGTCGAAAAGGATATCGCACTCTGCAACCTTTGCACCCTCATTCAATTCAACGCTTGCACTCTTTGTAGCGACTACAGTACCGTCGGGAGCCACCAGTTCTGCCTCAACACTCTTGCTTGCAGCAACGCCCGAACGGTTATCGATTTCAAGAGCCACGTTCATGCTGCCGCCGTTATATGTACTATTTAGAGTGCTTGTGATATAATGGTCACGCACGAATGTCTTCGGGGTCGCATAGAGATATACGTCGCGGTGCAGACCGCTCATATGGAACATATCCTGGCCTTCGAGATATGAAGCATCGCTCCAACGGAACACCTGCACACAGATGTTGTTCTCGCCGGTGCGCACATGGGCGCTTATATCAAACTCATGGTCGTTGTTGCCGCCTTGGGTATAACCCACATACTTGCCATTGACCCAAACGAATGCAGCACTGTAGAGACCGTCGAAATGCAGGAATACGTTCTTCGCGTCCCAGCCTTGGGGCAAAATGAACGTGCGGCGGTAAGAGCCTACAGGGTTATCGCCCACCCCTTCGACCTTGTTGGCAACATAAGGTGGATTGTTATGGAAAGCATACTCTACGTTTACATAGAGAGGAAGGTCGTAGCCTTTCATCTCCCAACAAGAGGGCACTTCGATATCATCCCATGCAGAGACATCGACACCATCGCCCCAGAATGTATCCTCCTTTGGACGTGCCGACGGGTCTTTTACGAAATTGAATTTCCAAGTACCGTTGAGTGACAGATAATCGGCTCTTTCGGGGGTGAGCCAAGGATGATTGTAGTTGACGTCCTCCTTCATTGCTGCAGTGGAAGTATACGGGATGAAAGTGGCATGGGCAGCCTCTTTGTTCTCCTCAAAAATCTGCTGGTTCTCCCAATAGTCGCCCAATGGGGCAGGAACCTCGGTGAAGAAGAATTTTGTATCTTCACCGCCCAAATCGGGGGTTGCGACAAGTTGCTGACCTGCAACGGACTTCAGATAATATTTCACGTTCTTGTATATTCCGTACAGGCGGAAAGTACCGTCGCCCACCTCCTCGGCATACACATTCTGATTGTAGTTCTCTGTATCTTTCTTATACAGCAATGGAGACTTTTCTCTTGTATTCTCCTCGTTAAGATACATATCGAGCGAAAGGTCACAACTGTGTACAGTGAATATAAGAGCATTCTTGCCCGATGATATTTTCCACATCTGCCCCTCATCGCCCTCTACATATGGTTTTGAGTATACATATGAAGATTCTTTGCTGCCTTCAGGCGCCGTGATGACCTCCTTATTGGCAACATTGCTTATGACAAAAGTCTTACCGGGTGTAGGTGGAAGCGCCTGACGCTTGCCTGTATCGTGGAAACGGAACAGGATTGCATTGCCCGAAACACCGGACATCATCATTGGATAATCGTTTGAAGCAGACGTGAGATACTGATTGGGATTCGCGGCATTCGCCAACTTATAGACATCTGTTTCTACCTCAACCAGTTTGAACTGCTGGTTAGGGTTTGCCGGTTCATAGTTCCACTGTACAGGATAACCCACGCCTGGTGCCATGTCAAGTGCTTTGCCCGATGTAGGATTGACAAGGATTATGACACCCTCAACTTCGGTTGAGTAGAGTGCCCATTCCTGCCCCGCGCTGGAAGCATTGTTATTGGCAAAGACGATTCTCGCGTCATTATTCACATTATCTCCATTGGATAGGAACTTGCCATTGGAAAGATTCTCAATACGATAAATTGTCATTGATGACTGCTCAAGTCCTTGAGCATGGAGCGGTGTCGCACAAACATAAGCAAGAAGCGTTAGAACGACTGCAAAAAACTTTTTAAATCTTTTCATAAAATATAGTCAGTTAATTCATATCACGTTTTCGCACCAAAGATATAAAAAGTTATGAATTTATAATAAAATATAAAATACAAGTTAAGTAAATTATATTTTTTCAGAACTCACTATTTTGAAGTATCTTCGCGCAAGACATAAAAAAGCACGATGAAAATAAACATTATAGCAATAACCGCCATTACAGTACTTGTTGCGCTGGGGCTGGTTCTTATTCTGATTCCGCAGAAGAATGAAGGGATAGCAGAGAGCGAACAAATTGAAAATGTAACCATTGACAGCATTCCTGCGCCTGTTGCCACAAAATACGGGTTACCCATAGAGGAATTCATTGTCACATACGACACCGTCAGACAAAGGGAAACACTTGCGACGGTCATGTACAGATTAGGATTCAGTTCCAATGATATATACAGAATAACCCAATGCCCCGACACGGTGTTTGACGAGAGAAAGATTCGTCCCGGACAGGCATGCGCACTACTATGCGGCAACGATAGCACTCCACACTATTTTATTTATGAGACAAACCCCAAAAGTTATGTAACCTTTGATATCGCGAACGGATTTACCGCCGCAAAATGCGAGAAGCCTACTGTTTGGAAGAGCGCAGAGGTTGCCGGGCGCGTAAACTCATCACTATGGGTTGCAATGCAAGAGAGTGGCACTTCTCCACAACTGGCAGTAGAGATGTCACATATATTCGGATGGTCAATTGACTTCTTCGGCATTCAGAAAGGCGACGAATTCCGTCTCATCTACTCTCGCGAGCATGTTGAAGACAAACCATTGAACAACTACCGCATTGAAGCCGCGTCGTTCAGCGCGTCGGGCAACACAGTATATGCCATACCTTTTACTCAAGGCGAAGAGGAACTGTTCTACAACATTGACGGCAACAGCCTTGAGGGCGCATTCCTTAAAGCACCGCTCGATTTCTACCGTATATCTTCAAAATTCTCCAACAGCCGCTATCACCCCGTTCTCAAACGCTACCGCGCCCACCATGGAGTAGACTATGCAGCGCCCACAGGCACTCCGGTATATGCAATCGGCAGCGGAAAAGTCATAAAGAAAGGCTACCAGGCCAACGGAGGCGGCAACTACGTAAAGATTCGCCACAACAGCACATATACAACCACATACATGCACCTGTCAAAATTTGCAAAAGGTTTGAAAGAAGGCGACCATGTAAAACAGAAACAGGTAATCGGTTATGTGGGTTCAACAGGACTTTCTACAGGCCCTCACCTCGATTTCCGCGTACACGAGAACGGGAAGCCGGTAAACCCGCTCACAATAAAGTCGCAGCCCAAAATGCCTATAAGCGACGCCAACAAGGAAGCATTCGCCATTGTAAGAGATTCTTTAGTGAACAGGCTTGCCGATATTAAATTGACGCTCAAGCAAGAATGATATAAAATAATGAACCGGCACTTATAAGCAACCAAAGCAGAATACCTTGAAGTAGAGGCTATTTGTTCTTTCTTTTTGGATTAGCAGGGAACCATCCCTTCTCCACCCTCTTCTTCTGTTGAAAAACTTCTCCGATACTCCAGAAAGAGGAGAAAGCCACCACACCCAGGATTATTGACAATATGAGATTGCCTACCAACAAAGAGGCACCGGCAAACACAATCCCGAGCAACATGAACAGCCACCAGCTCTTGACGCCGATGTAATACTCGGCCTTGATTACAAGCGGATGGAAAAGTCCTATTATCAAAAATGTGGCGACACCTATTATTATTCCAGAAAAATCGAATTCCATAAACAGTTCATCTTTTGTCGCGCAAAAATAGCGACAAAACAGATAAACGCAAAAGAATAATTTGTTGTTTTCGTATTGTTCGTTTATTTTTGTGACAAATGAATAATTTTGAAAACATATAAAAATCATGAACATTCTAAAGAGAATAATCCATGCTGGGGCGTTGGCAACACTGCTTTTTGCCTCCACAGTCGCCAATGCACAGACGGCAGAGTACATCCCAACCCCGGAAAACCTGAAGGCACGTCAGGAGTTTGCCGACAGCAAGTTCGGAATTTTCATACATTGGGGCATATACAGCATGTTCGCGCAGGGAGAGTGGTATTTGCAGAACTACCCTATTGACAAAGCCGAATATGCCAAGGCCGCCGACGCATTCTACCCCCACCGTTTCAATGCAAAGGAGTGGGTTGCGGCAATAAAGGACGCCGGCGCAAAATACATATGTTTCACCAGCCGTCACCACGACAGTTTCTCTATGTGGGACACAGAACAGAGCAGTTACAACATTGTGGACGCAACCCCGTTCGGTCGTGACGTAATAAAGGAACTTGCCGAAGAGTGTCACAGGCAGGGAATAAAGTTGCACCTCTACTACTCGCATATCGACTGGGCGCGCGACGACTATCCCTTGGGGCGCACAGGCACAAAAGTAATCGGGCGTGACAAGACAAAGGCCAACTGGCCCGCATACTACGATTTCATGAACGCACAGTTGACCGAACTGCTCAGCAACTACGGTGAGATTGGAGCAATATGGTTCGACGGCAAATGGGACCGCGACCAGGATACAATCCCTTTCAACTGGCAACTCGACGAGCAATATGCCATGATACACCGCCTGCAACCGGCCTGCCTCATTGGCAACAACCACCACGAAACACCCAACCCGGGCGAAGATATACAGATTTTCGAGCGCGACCTGCCGGGCGAGAACAAGGCCGGCCTTAGCGGACAGGACGTCAGCCGTCTTCCACTTGAGACATGCCAGACAATGAACGGCATGTGGGGATACAAACTCGTTGACCAGAACTACAAGAGCACAGAGACGTTGCTCCGACTGCTCATAAGCACATCGGGTAAGGGTGCCAATCTGTTGCTGAATGTAGGACCACAGCCCAATGGAGAAATCCCCGCAGCAGCCCTTGAGCGCATGAAGGAGATGGGCGAATGGTTACGCGCCAACGGCGAGACCGTATACGGCACAACGGCCGGTGACATTCCCGCACAGGATTGGGGAGTGACCACACGCGAGGGCAACCGCCTTTTCGTGCACATATTCAATCACGACAGCAAGGAACTCCTGCTTCCGCTTGAATGCAAGGTAAAGAAAGCCTTTACGTTTGCCGACAAACAGCCTGTCAAGTTCAAGAAAACCAAAGAGGGCGTGAAACTGATGTTCAACGAAGTACCTACAGGTGTAGATTATATCATTGAACTTGTAACAAAGTAAGGCAACATTGACACGTAAACAGCGAATTATGCACTTGCCCCAACATTTAACATTAAACAAAACATTAAACACCCCAACAGCCATGCCAATCCTTGAAATTTGTGCCGGCAGCGTTGAGAGCGCCATTGCCGCGCGCAACGGCGGAGCACAGCGTATTGAACTTTGCGCAGCATTGGAAGTGGGCGGAGTAACCCCATCGGCCGGTCTCATTGCCGAAGCACGCAAAATAGAAGGAGTTGTACTGAACGTGATAATACGCCCACGCGGCGGAGATTTCCTTTATAACGAATACGAAGCCGCATGCATGGAACAGGACATACGCACCTGCAAGCAACTGGGCGTTGACGGCGTTGTCATTGGTGCGCTTACTGCTGACGGTGATATCGACACCACGCTGTGCAAGCGCCTTATTGCAGCAGCCGACGGCATGGCTGTCACATTCCACCGTGCTTTCGACATGTGCCGTGACCCGCAAAAAGCGCTTGAGGAACTTATCTCACTTGGGTGCGACAGAGTACTCACATCGGGACAGGCAGCAACAGCCCAGGCAGGTATTCCCCTGCTGAAAGAGCTTGTGGAGCAGGCCGACGGGCGCATAATAATAATGCCCGGATGCGGAGTGAACAGCAGCAACGCAAGCGCAATACTACAGGCTACAGGCGCCAATGAGATTCACGCATCGGCACGCAAGAGTGTAGGCAGTGGCATGAAGTTCCGTCATAGCGGGGTGAGTATGGGTAACCCTGACAGTGACGAGTATGCACGCAAAGAGACCGATGTGAACGAAGTAAAAGCCATTATTGCCAGTTTTGCATGAAAGCACTGAAAGAACGTATTCTAAAAGACGGAAGATGCCTTGAAGGAGGCATCCTTAAAGTAGACAGTTTCATCAATCACCAGATGGACCCGCTACTTATGATGGAGATGGCAAAAGAGTTTGTCGAGAGATTCAAAGACAGTGATATTGACAAGGTCATCACCGTAGAGGCAAGCGGCATAGCACCGGCAATCATGGTCGCTTACCTGATGAAGGTGCCTGTAGCCTTTGCAAAGAAGAAGATTCCGAGCACAATGGAGGGGGTACTGAAAAGCGAAGTATTCTCCTTCACAAAGAGCCGTTCATACAACATCTGCGTCAGCGACAGTTTCTTGCTGAGAGGCGAGAGGTGTCTTTTCATCGATGATTTTCTTGCCAATGGCAATGCGGCAACCGGAATACTGGACCTTGCAGCCCAGGCCGGAGCCGAGATTGTGGGAATGGGATTCCTTATAGAGAAATCGTTCCAGGCCGGAGGCAGGATGCTTCGCGAAAAAGGCATCCATGTGGAATCACTTGCCATAATAGAGAGTCTTGACAACTGCGAGATAAAAATCAAGGAATAATAAGAAACTGTTTGAATTTATAATAAAAAATGGAGACCGTGGTCTCCATTTTTTTATTGCCGGTCATTCTCAAACGTCTGCAGCCACAGGTGGAAGTCATCAACTGTAGCATATTCGTTTATATCAATGTAGTTGATTGCATAGTCAAGCGGGACCGAATATCCGTAACGGGAATAAAGTTCCGCAACAAGTTCTTCTGGTGTTATGGGCGTAAACATAAGAATGCCAACAAACACATTTGCCCCAGCGCGCGCTGGGGCAAATGTGTTTTACTACTTATTTCAACTTCTGAATAACCTTGATCAGCTGTTCACCCAAGCCGATTGAGTAACCCTGTGACATGAACACCACGCGGTTGAAGGTGTCTGCAACAAGGATTACAGGACGGTTAGGATTCTGCAGCTTCATGTTCTTGACTATCTCGTTGTAGATTGTATCGTCAATATCTGTACCCCATACAACTGTTGAAGGGAGGTTGGGGAAGTCATTCACAAAGCGGCTTGCCTCGCTCTGGTCGCGGAAGAGGAGCACCATCTTCTGGCCCCACTTCTCAAACTCATCCTTGTAAGGCATTACATCGCGAAGGAAATGATTTGTAGGCTCGCTACCCGGTGCAATTATGGCTATTATATAATAACCACGACCTGTTGCCGAAAGGAGTGAACGGTTGCGGTTCTCCTTTGTATCATAAAAGAGATTCTCACTATTGAAATCCCCTATTACCTGCAACTCCTCGCTGCTCTCGCGCTGCACATAATCGAGCACAGTCTCTTCACCCTCCGTTATGTTGAAGAAGGTAAGGTGTGCCTGTACTCCACCGTCGGCCATTCGTGTACCTGTCATCATGAAGTAGTTGCCTTCATCCATTGGTGCACCACCGCGGAAATGAGAATCCACAGTTGTAGTCTCCTCGGGGTAACCGAGCAACTGCAAACGCCCATCGACAATTTTGGAGATTGAGAAATGTGAGTAGTATTTAGGGTTGTCGAAATAGCGGGTAGGTGTGAAATTTGTCTTGAGAACACCCTGGGGAGCACTCTCATTGGAAGCGGCTTCAAAATTGACATCAGCCCACTTGCCGGGTGACGGCATGTATTGCGTTTTGCCCGTAACCTCGTCAATACGGGCAGGAATTCCAATCGCACGTGCTCCTGCCACAAAGAATATATCGCGGGAATGGGTATCGGCTACACGCATGTCCCACACGCCCTTTGGCGACATGCACAGCAACAGCGGGTTCCAGTCACCGTTCACGGCAATGCTGTCGCGGCACCAATTGACCCAACGTTGCGGGTCACCGGCAAAGAAGCGGCGCTTGTCGTCATTGAATTTACTACGGAAGAAAGACTTGTACGGAGTAAGCATTTCGTTGCTCACACGGGGATTCAGAATATAATTGCGATATATCTCATCATAACTTCCGTTACGTGCAGTATTCCACAGATGGTCATTAAGAACATCGAGACTTATGTCACGCAAATCCTTGTCCGACACCGCCGAGAGCAGATAGTATGCAAGTTGCAGTTCTGCAACAGGTGTTCCGGCAAGGAACTTCACTATAGTCCCGTGATTGCCACGCGACCTTCTGAGCATGTCTACAAGATTATCCCTGGGCACGCCGCCGAAACCAAGGCCCTCGACGAAGCGCAGCGCCTCTTCGGGAGTGATGAATGTCGACACATATGCAGCACGGATTGAATCCTCACATGCGAAACGGCGGGCATTCTCTGCCGCCTGCGCCTCGCTCACGTATGGAACTGTATTGCGTTCAACAGGGGGAACAATATCCATTTCAAACGTTGCTGCGTAACCGGGTTCTTTGTCAAGGACAACAGTGACATTCCTATCCTTGCCGGCCGCGAATTTCGCAAAGCCGAACTTGCCGTCCTTTGACGCCCAAGCGACCATGTCGCCCAAGCCTGTTGTTATTGAAGTACGCCCATTGCTGTCACAGGTTTTTGTTGCAGCCGTAAAGAATTCTGCATAGTTATATATCTTGAACTCAACGGTTGCCTGTACCGGATTACCCTCCTCATCGACGACCTGCACATGTGTTGTTGCCACAGGGGCATAGTTTGATGTCACGTTGATTTCGGTGAAGCATGGGGTCACGCTGAGCACCTCTTCGGGACCGTCGTAACTGCCGAAGGCATTGGTATGCATTAGCATTCCGCGTGAAGCCGGAGCATTGAACCAAGCAAGATTAAGTACCGGCTCGGGTTCACAGGCACCAAGGAAATACCATTTGCCGTCAATCCAGGCCTCAACCCATGCATGATTGTTGTCGGTATGCGCCCAACGTGGAGTGTAGACCTGACGGGCAGGAATACCCACTGCACGCAAAGCCGCAACCGTAAAGGTCGACTCCTCGCCACACCGGCCATATGCGGTGCGCACCGTGGCGAGCGGAGAACTTGTGCGTATGTCGCTGGGAGTATAAGTGACCTTCTCGTGACACCAATGGTTTACTTCAAGCACTGCGTCATGCATTGAAAGACCTGCCACACGCCCCTTAAGTTCGTTATAAAAGACTTCGCGACTGTTGTCAAGGTCCTCATTGTTGACGCGCACAGGGAGCACAAAGTGCAGAAACTCCCTAACCGGCACACTCTTTCCCCAAGGCATTTCATAACGCGCCTTTATAGCATAACTTACATTATTAAGATGGAAATCACCTGAATAATCGGCAATATCGGGGAGAGGCATATATGCATAAAGGAACTGCATTGCCTGACGCTGTTCCTTTGTGAGTTCCCTGTCAAAGACTTGAAAATAGGTGTCATCACCGATAACCTTGCGCCGCCGGTTGAAATCGCGGGCAATTCTGCCGTTTTTATCGAATGTTTTCTGGGCATTTACAACCTCGAATGAAAGCAGCACCGACAGCAAGGCGACCAATATACAGATTCTGTTTTTCATATTTTTGTATGTATCTTTTATATTTTCTTTTCAAAACCAACCCCAAATATAGCAAGATTAACCGAATATAGAGCACCGGAACGGAAAGAATATGGAAAAGAGATGACTTTATGGCATAAAAACCAGTTCGCGCGCCTGTTATTTTAATAACTTTTGCTAATTTCGCAAATTGGAACAATCCAGCCACCTAAAGAAACAGAATATAATTGTGGAAAAGAAGAGTATAAATACCGGGAGCCTCATAAAATGGTTATGGAGAAATTCGAAGGGGGCACGCAAACAGGCCGCAGCCAACACACTGACAGGCACAACAGATGTCGTATGCCAGTTGCTGTGGGTACTCGCATGCAAGAATGCCATTGATATTGCCACAGGTGTAACCGAGGGTTCATTGGTCACGACCGGAATAATCATTGGTTCACTAATGCTGGTTGAAATCCTTTCACGCGGCATAAGCCGTTGGATTCATGCAGTGATAGGCAACAAGGTTCGTAACAGAATGAGACTGAAGATGTTCTCACGCCTGTTGCGCGCCGATTGGATGAGATTGCAGAAGCACCATACAGGAGACCTCACAAACCGCCTCGAAGGCGACGTGAACAGCATTACCGCACTCATTACAGAGAGCGTACCGTCGACACTGGTAGTGATATTACAGTTGGTTGCAAGTTTCTTCCTGCTGTTTTTCTTGAGCCCCGTCCTCGCTGTATCCATAATCATAATAATGCCCGTGTGCCTGCTGGTGAGCCGTTTCTACGTGCGCAAGATGAGGAAATTGAACCGCGACGTCAGGGACAGCGACAGCAGAATACAGTCGGTACTTCAGGAGAGCCTCCAACACAAGGAACTCATTAAGACACTCGAGCAGAACAATTCTACCGAGAAACAGTTGAGCGAACTGCAGAAACAACTGCACACACAGGTTACCAGCCGCACAAAATTCTCGTTGGGTGCATTTACCCTCATACAGTTAGGCTTTGCCGCAGGCTATCTTACTGCGTTCATGTGGGGCGCAAAAGGGTTGATGGAAGGCGCAATCACATTCGGCACAATGACTGCATACCTGCAACTTGTAGGCCTTATACAGCGCCCCACAATGGACCTCAGCCACTTTATTCCGGGCCTTGTTTCCTCATTGACTGCCGCCGAAAGACTTTACGAACTCGAGGACATTCCCCTTGAGCAGCAAGGCGACGCAGTAATGCTTGAAGGCACTGCAGGAGTACGTCTCAATGATGTCACCTTCCGTTACAGCGACGAAGGACGCCTCATTCTTGACAAGTTCAGTTACGATTTCCCACCCAACAGCAGCACAGCCATAGTAGGAGAGACCGGTGCCGGCAAGAGCACGCTGATACGCCTGCTGGTGGCGCTCATTAACCCCGTCAGCGGAAACATAGAACTATACAACGGGACAGAAAGTCACCGTTCATCGACCCTCACGCGCCGCAATTTCGTATACATACCGCAAGGCAACACCCTGGTGAGCGGCACCGTACGCGACAACCTGCTCATGGGTAACCCCGACGCCACCGAGGAGGAAATGCGTAACGCACTGCACATAGCCTGCGCCGACTATGTCCTTGAACTGCCCGACGGCATAGACAGCGAGATTACCGAACGCGGAGGAGGACTTAGCGAAGGCCAGGCCCAAAGGATTGCCGTTGCCCGTTCAATTCTGCGCCCGGGAAGCATTCTCATTCTCGATGAGGTTACATCGGCACTTGACGAGGACACCGAGCAGGAAATGCTGCGCAGGCTCACACAGAGCCAGATTGGCAAGACATTGATTTTTGTCACACACCGTCCCGCAATAATGCAATACTGCAACCAGGTGCTCAGGATAGAAAAACCGCAAAAGCAGAGCGCTGAATAATAAAACCGGCAAATTTGCGTTTTTTAGAAGATAAGAACTTTTTGAACTTACAGACCGGGTTTTTAAAATGCGGTTTCTAAAGATAATTTTTAGGAATTCACACAACTTCCAAACAAAGTTACTATGATTGAATACTTGAGAGGAGAACTTGCCGAACTGACCCCCGCAACCGCAATAATAGAGTGCGGAGGAGTGGGTTACGAGACAAGCATAACACTGAACACATACAGCGCCCTTCAGGGCAAGAAAGAGGTGAAGGTATACATCTATGAGGTTATACGCGAAGATACCCACCAGCTTTACGGATTCAGCAACAGGCACGAGCGCGAACTCTTCCTGCTGCTCATTTCCGTATCGGGCATTGGCGGCAACACAGCCCGTACAATACTCTCTGCCTTCACTGTGAACGAACTGTGCGACGCCATAGCCACCGGTAATGAGGTTGCAATAAAAAGCGTAAAGGGTATCGGGTTGAAGACTGCCCAGCGCCTGATTGTAGACCTCAAGGACAAAATTTCAGGCATATACGACGGAAGCGCTGCCGGCCCGGCACCTGCCCCACAGGCGAACAACGACAATATTGACGGTGCCGTTCAGGCATTGGCAATGCTTGGTTTCCCGGTTTCGGCAGCCAACAAGGTTGTGCAATCCATTGCCAAAAGCGAACCCGAAGCAACAATAGAGCAACTTATCAAATTGGCGCTCAAACAGTTGTAAGACACAGAAACACAATGCAGAAACGCACGCTGACCATCATTCTGTTCCTTTTCGCAAGTATGGCAATATTTGCGCAAGGCAACGTGCGTTCCGACTCCATACGCAAGGCACGCCGAGAAGCCCGCTCAAACAACAGGCAGAACGTGGAGACAAAAGCAAAAGAGAATATTCCAGTACGTTTCCCTGTAGCAAAGACCGCCCCCGACAACATATCCGACATGCAAGGGCACGCTCTTGACCTGCGTTCTCCGCAGAACATTGTCACCGATACCATCTACAACGAGAAGGACAGCACCTACACCATATCCACCAGGCTCGGAAGCGGTTCCATTCTCGGCACACCCCTGTTGCTTACTTCGGGCGAGTACTCCCTGTGGCACGAAAGAAGACAAATGCAGGGTTACTTCAGGAAAAAGAGCAATGAGGAGTGGGAAAATTCCAAAAAAAAGAACAAGTTCGATTTCACCGACATGCATTTCGACCTTGGTCCTGCCGAAAAGATATTCGGCCCGGGAGGCGTGCGCCTTAAGACCCAAGGTAGCGCCGAACTGAAGATGGGCTATTCATTCCAGAGCATTGACAACCCTTCACTTCCATCGCGCAGCCGCAACACCAACAGTTTCGATTTTGACGAGAAGATTAACCTGAACATGCGCGGCAGTGTCGGCGACAAGATGAATATGGACTTCAACTACAACACCGAGGCCACATTCAGTTACGACGCAAAGAAGATAAACCTCAAATACGACGGCAAGGAAGATGAGATAATAAAGTTGCTTGAAGCCGGAAACGTATCGTTCCCGACCAATTCAAGCCTCATCAAAGGTGCCACTTCGCTGTTCGGTATAAGGGCCGACCTGCAGTTCGGCAGACTCACCCTGCAGACCGTACTGTCACAGAAGACATCGAGCACAAGCACCGTCAACTCGAAAGGAGGAACACAACTCACTACCTACGAGATTGAGATAACGGCCTATGACGAGAACAAGCACTTCTTCCTTGCGCACTATTTCCGCGACAATTACGACCGTTCGATGTCGCAACTCCCCACAGTGCTGTCGGGCGTGACCATCAACCGCATTGAAGTCTGGATAACAAACAAGACCAGCGACTACAGCAACCCACGTAACATTGTTGCCTTCACCGATATTGGAGAAAGCAGTCATATAAGCAACGACATTTGGACCGGCAATGCAGCAATGACAATCCCCGCCAACGAAGCCAACAGTCTTTACGCGCAAATGAACAGCACCTATTCGGCCATACGCGACATAGACCAGGTGAACAACGTGCTCGGCAGCATAAACGGTTTGAACGGCGGTGCCGATTATGAGAAACTGTCCAATGCGCGCCTGCTTTCATCATCGGAATATACGCTCAACAATGCACTTGGATTCATTTCGCTGAAGACACCGTTGCGTGCCGATGAGGTGCTGGCCGTTGCATATGAATTCACATACGGAGGGCAGACATATCAGGTGGGTGAGTTCTCAAGCGATGTAAAGGAGTCAAAGACAACCCTTTTTGTAAAATTGCTGAAACCAAATGCCTGCTCACCCAACAACGGCTGCTGGGATCTCATGATGAAGAATGTCTATTCCCTGGGCACGCGCAACCTTAAGGGCACGGATTTCAAGCTCGATATATATTATGCGAGCGACAGCCTTGGAACCAACATAACATACCTGCCCGAACAGGAACTCAAGAGCAAGAACCTGCTGCAGTTGCTGGGACTCGACAGGCTTGACAGCAACAACAGCAAGGAGAACCCCAACGGCATATTCGACTTCATCCAGGGATATACGGTAGACGAGGCTTCGGGGCGCATTTTCTTCCCTGCGGTAGAACCGTTCGGCAGTTACCTCAGGCAAAAGATAGGCAACGACGCACTGGCCGACAAGTATGTCTTCGAGGAACTTTACGATTCTACAAAGACCATAGCGAAACAGATTGCCGAAAAGGACAAATTCTACCTCATTGGCGAATACACAGGTTCATCGGCGAACGTTATACAGACCGGGTCAACGAATATCCCACGAGGTTCGGTGGTGGTGACCGCAGGAGGTGTCACGCTTGTGGAGAACAGCGACTACCAGGTGGATTACTCATCGGGAACCGTTACAATATTGAACCAGAACATCATTGACGCCGGCACAAACGTGCAGGTTTCGCTCGAGAGCAACACCTTGTACAACATGCAGCGCAAGACAGTGATGGGTTTGAACTGGAAGTATGATTTCTCCGAGGATTTCAAGTTCGGCGGTACATTGATGTCGCTCTCGGAAAAGCCGCTGACGACCAAGGTAGACATGGGTTCCGAACCGCTTAAAAACTTCCTTTGGGGGTTCAACCTCAGTTGGAAGAAAGAGAGCCAATGGCTCACGAACATGATTGACAAGTTGCCGTTCATCAGTTGTACAGCACCTTCATCGATAAATCTCTCGGCAGAATTCGCACGTCTTGAGGCAGGGACATCTGATGAAGTGCAGAGCCAGGCTTCATACATAGATGACTTTGAAAGTACCGAGAATGGCATTGACATAAAATCACCGTCACAGTGGATGCTATCTTCACTGCCGAGCGGAATGCCATACAGCAACCTTACCAATGATATACGCACGGGGTATGACCGCGCGCATATAAGCTGGTACACCATTGACCCGCTCTTCACGCGCCGCAGTTCATCACTTACTCCGGCACACATAAAGAGCGACATACAGCAGTTGTCGAACCACTATGTGCGTGAGGTCTACGAACGCGAACTATACCCCAACAAGGAATCGACATACGGCGAGTCATCGACACTGTCGCTCTTCAATGTCACATACTACCCCAACGAACGAGGTCCATACAACCTGGACACAGACCTCGATTATGACGGGCACCTCAACAACCCCGAAAAACGTTGGGGAGGCATAACACGACAACTCACGACCACCGATTTCGAGAGCGCCAACATCCAATACCTTGAGTTCTGGTTGCTGGACCCGTTCATCTATGACCAGACGGGTGTAGGCGGCGAACTGTACTTCAATCTTGGAGAGGTATCGGAGGACATTCTCAAAGACGGCAAGAAGTTCTATGAGAATGGCCTGCCGGCAAGCGGCAACACGAACACCTACGAGGAGACTGTCTGGGGTCGCATACCTGTGACCACAAGCCTTGTATATGCATTCGACAACAACAATGACAACCGCACACAGCAGGATTTGGGCCTTAACGGCCTGAGCAGTGCCGACGAGGCCAACCACCCCACATACAGGGATTACCTTGCTGCAATAAACGGACGAGTGCGCCAGGAGGTATATGACAGCATTGCAGCCGACCCGGCAGGTGACAGATACCACTATTTCAGAGGAGGCGACTATGACGCTGCACAGCGCAGTATCATAGAGCGTTACAAGTACTACAACAACACCGAGGGCAACTCCCCGGCCTCATCGGATGGCGACTACAGCAGCGCGGCCAAGACCACTCCCGACATTGAGGACGCCAACCAGGACTTCACTATGGATGAGTACGAGAACTTCTTCCAGTACAGGATATCACTGCGCCCCGAGGACATGCAGGTAGGCAGGAACTACATAACCGACAAACGTACAGTGACCTCCAAACTGCGTAACGGCAACACCGAGAGTGTCGACTGGTACAAGTTCCGTATACCTATAGACGAATATGAAAAGATTGTGGGTTCAATACGTGACTTCACATCAATACGTTTCATACGTATGTACATGACACAGTTCCAGAAACCGGTCACACTGCGCTTTGCCACAATGCAGTTCGTGCGCGGAGACTGGAGGCCATACCAGCAACCTATCTCGTCCAAGCTCAATGCGGCCCCGACCATTTCGGGAGAGTTCACCACATCGGCAGTGAACATTGAGGAGCATGGCGACAGGAAACCGGTGAACTATGTGTTGCCTCCCGGAGTGACACGTATCATAGACCCGAGTCAGCCGCAGTTGCGCCAGGATAATGAGCAGGCGCTCTCACTGAATGTAAGCAATCTCGGCAGCAAGGAATCGCGTGCAGTGTACAAGAAGAGCAACCTCGACATACGCCAGTATGAGCGCATACAGTTGTTCATACATGCCGAAGCACCGGAATTCGGAAGCAACGAATTGAAGGACAATGACCTCTCGCTATTCGTGCGCCTTGGTTCGGACTACAAGAGCAACTACTATGAATATGAGGTTCCGCTAAGCATTACCCCTCACGGCTCATACGACGGCAACAGCACAGCCGCCGCTACGGCAGTGTGGCCGCAGGAGAACATGATTGATATCCCGCTCACCAAACTGACCGGAATTAAAGTGAAGCGCAACACCCTGCGCAACAGCAATGCCGACGGTGTCAACAACACCACAATATACAGCGAATATGACAATGACATTCCAAAGAACAGGATAAGCATTGTGGGAAGCCCGTCGATAGGGCAAATCAAGGTAATGATGATTGGTGTGCGCAACAACAGTTCAAGCGCAAAATCGGCAACCGTATGGGTAAACGAAATGCGCCTGCTGGGATTCAACAACAAGAGCGGTTGGGCGGCACAGGGAAACCTCAACATAAAGTTGAGCGACATTGGTTCTTTTGCCGCACAGGGCAAGATTGAGACTGCCGGTTTCGGCGGACTTGAGGACAAGTTGGCTGCACGCCGCACCGATGACCACTACCGCTACTCGCTTACCGGCAACATGGATTTCGGCCGCTTGTTCCCCAAATCATTCAAAATATCGTTGCCCACATACTACTCGTTTACCGAGGAGGTTACCTCACCGCTCTACAGCCCGTTCGACACCGACCTGCTGCTTGACGATGTCATTGATTCCTACAGCGGAGAGAGCCGGGATTCGATAAAGAACATTGCCGAAGTGCATTCGATAATGCGTAATTTCAGTGTAAGCAACGCCAAACTGAACATAAAGAGCAAGACAGCAATGCCGTATGACCCGGCAAACTTCAGTTTCAGTTTCTCCCATGCAACCACCGAGAACAGCGGAAGCACCATCAACTGGGAGAACAAACTCAACTGGAAAGCGTCGGCGTCGTACAACTATGCCAGCCCAATAAAGACCATCAAACCTTTTGAGAAGATAAAAAGCAAATCGAAATGGTTCAAGATAATGAAGGAGTGGGGATTGAACCCATTGCCGCAGACATTGGCACTTAATTCGGACATAACACGTACCTATCATGAACTGCAGCGCCGCGACCTCAATGCCATTGCCGGCGGCGAGGAGATACCGCTCACATTCTCACAGCAATTCTACTGGAACCGTTCGTTCTCAATAAAGTGGGACCCGACAACCAATTTAAGGATGAACCTGAACACCGGAACGAATGCCGAGGTTGAAGAACCATTCCTGCCGGTAAACAAGGAGCACTACCCCAACGAGTATGCCATGTGGAAGGACTCGGTGAAGATGAGTCTCAGGGAAATGGGACGCCCGCTCAGTTATCAGCAGAACTTCACTGCGTCATACGCCCTGCCGCTCAACAAATTGCCCATATTCGAATGGCTCACGGCCGACGCAAGTTACTCTGCTACATACAACTGGCAACGCGGCAACACTGTTAGCGGAGCGAACTTCGGCAACAACATTGCAGGCAAGAGGAACGTCACGCTAAAAGGTACACTCAACTTCGAGAAACTGTACAACATATTCCCTTACCTTGAAGAGACGAACAAGCGTTTTGCAAGCAACAACAAGAAATCAAGCAGCAAGACAAAGAAGAAGTCACAGAAGGCAAAGCCGTTCACAAAAGAGATACAGTTGCAGATGGACACGACCGTTACTGTCACCCACAACCTCAAGAACAGGAAACTGGAGGTAACGGCCCGTACCAAGAGCGGCGGAAAATACAAACTCAAGTATAAGGTAATAGACGAGAACAACATTCTAATAAAGAACAACGACAGCATAAGCGTAAAAGTTACCATACTCGCCAAGGCAAAGGGCGAGAGAAGCAATTTCGCCAAGGCCATGCAATACCCCACCAGGGTGCTCATGATGGTGCGTAATGCAACATTCAGTTACACCAACGCATATGCCATGAACCTCCCCGGTTTCATGCCCATGGCCGGTGACATCTTCGGTCAGGGACGCAATGGCGGTTCATTGGCGCCCGGACTCGACTTTGCATTCGGTCTCATTGACGACGGATACCTTGCAAAGGCACAGCAGCGTAACTGGTTGCTAAAGAACGACAGCATATCGGCACAGGCCTCGACAACTGCAGCCGAAGACCTTCAGGTGCGCGTAACGCTTGAACCGTTCAGGGACTTCAAGATAGACCTCAACGCCAACTGGACACGCAACCAGAGCAAGACAATACAGTTCATGTATGACGGCATGCCTTCGAACGAGTCGGGAGGCTTCAACATGACCACCATAAGCATAGGCAACTCATTCGGCGGAGGCAATGCCGGAAACAACTACAAGAGCGATGTCTACAACAGGTTCATTGACAACCTGGGCAAACACCGCACCCGCGTTGAAAAGAGATACGAAGGCAGCAAGTACCCGTTACAGAGCACCCTGCCCGGCATGACATACGACCCGGCGAACGGTGGCGTGGACATGTACTCGGCCGACGTAATGCTGCCGGCATTCCTCGAGACATACACCAACGGAGGAGCAACCGACATATTCCCGTCAATGCTTAGCATGCTGCCAAACTGGAAAATCAAATATTCAGGTCTCTCCAAGTTAGCATGGTTCAAGGACATTTTCAAGAGCGTGAACATAGAGCATGGTTACAAGAGCGTCTATGCGATTGGTTCATACAGCACATATGCCACATACATGGAATACACCAAGGGTATTGGCTACGTGAACAACACAGCCACAGGAATGCCTGTCCCAAGCAGCAAGTACAACATAAGTACTGTATCAATAAACGAAAGTTTCTCGCCGCTCATAGGACTCGATGTCACCACAAACAACAACATCACCATAGGCGGTAAATTCATACAGTCAAGGATACTGAACCTGAGCCTCACGGCAATACAGATGGTTGAGACCTATTCACAGGAGATTGCGGTGAACCTGGGATACAAGATTCTCGGTGCAAAACTGTTCGGCGGCGGCAAGAAAGCAAACAAGGAGAAGAACAACAAAAGCAAAGGCAACGACATAAACCTGCGTGCCGACTTCTCGTACAAGAACACATCATCGATATGCCGCAGCATTGACAAGGGCACCACACAAGCCACAAGCGGAAACAAGTCGTTCAACTACTCGTTCACGGCAGACTACGCATTCAACAAAATGCTCACCTTCAGCCTCTACTTCGACAGGCAGACGACAATCCCGCTAATCTCAACAAGTTCATACCCCACAACAACCATGGACTTCGGCGTGAGCATGAAGTTCTCGCTGACAAGGTAAGGGAAAAGAGGGTTCAAGCAAAATTTTTTTGGGGGATACTTCTCAAGATAGTATATGCCGTAGAATACAAGACGAGCAAAAGCGAGATTCTTCGTTCTGTTGCCATCGTTCCAGAAACTCTAAAATAAAGGTACTATACTGACAAAATTATACACGTGAAAATGAAAACGGCTCAGGATTTTAGGTTGACCCAAATAAAGAACAAACAACAGTCCCGAAAGAACGCGTTCTTTCGGGACTGTTGTACCTCGGTCGGGAATCGAACCCGAATCTAATCTTTAGGAGAGACTTATTCTATCCATTGAACTACCAAGGCGTGCTTTCACGGCGCGAAGATAATCAAAAAGTTCGCAAAAGTCAAATGCCGCATTGCTATTTTAACCATAAAACCTCAAAAACTGTTATTTTGTTTTAACTTTATGCAAATGCAGACGGGAGTTCGGGCAAATGGAGTATCTTTGCAGTCAAGAATGCAAAGACATACTCAAAAATGAAACGGCTGATAACACTACTGCTGATATTCTCAACGGCAACCGCTTTTGCGCAAGACTTTGAAACACTGTTCAAAGAGGGTGTCACACATATCAACCAAGGGAACTTTGCCCTGGCGACCGAAAGCCTGCAGAAGGCCATGCCTCATGCCAGGAACGAAAGTGACAGATTCAACCTGCACCTTAACCTCGCCTACTCGTACATGATGGCAGGCAATAGCGACAAGGCGTTGGAACACTATAACGGAGCGATAAAAATACATGGATACAGCAAAGAGCTGCTGCTGCAACGTGCAACGGCATTCATGCATACAGGGCGTTTTGACGAGACCATAGAGGATTGCAACAGTATATTGAGCAAAAACGCCGACGACCTTGACGCCATGCTATGCAAAGCACAGGCCTGCATGGCAAAAGGAGAAAACAGCAAGGCTATTGAGGAGTTTACATACATCATTGGCAAATACCCTGCGGACCTCAATGCACGTCTGGGGCTTGCAATGGCATACAAGAACGGGGAACTGTACGAAAAGGCGACACTGCTTTTGGGGCTTCTTATTGAAGAGTTCCCCGGCAACCCTGCACTATACATTGCACGCAGCGATGTTGAGAGGGAGCAGGGGTTGCTTGAACTGGCACTGCTTGATGTGGAAAAAGCTATAGAACTTTTTCCCGAGAATGCCGAATATTACACCCTGCATTCAATACTGCTTGAGGAATGTGGCAAGAAGGCGGCTGCCGCAAAGAGCCGCAACAAGGCTGCAATGCTTAAAAACCAATAATTATTTTCTTATCTGCCAAAAAACAGCACTTCACTGCAAACTGAATAGCATTTTTGATAAAAAAAGCATTTTTTATTTGAACAGATACATTAAAATGACTACTTTTGGAGAGAACATTGAAAACAGCAGTCATGACAAAAAGAACAACACCCTATAACATCAAGGAAAAGCAGGATAAGAATGCGCCCTACCGATCGCTTATCCGCGCTGAATTAGCCGATGAGTTATATGAAAAGATTCTTAACATCATCGTCATTCAGAAGAGATACCGCAACAAGGACTTCTCGGCAAAGGAACTCGCCAAGGAACTGAACACCAACACCAGATATATCTCTGCGGTAATCAATTCACGTTTCAACACAAACTTCTCGTGCCTCATAAACGAATACCGTGTAAAGGAAGCACTCCACCGCATGACAGACAAGAGATATCTTGACATGACAATAGAGGAGATTGGGACACTGGTGGGTTTTGCCAACAGACAATCATTCTATGCCTCGTTCTACCGTGTCATGAACGAGACTCCCAACGGTTACAGGAAGAGGCACCTTGCAGCAAGATAAGAAGCAGATGGAAGAGTCCCGCGAGGTTATCAGAAATATAAAAAAAGAACTCCGCCTGTTCATGAACGGAGTGACTTCGTTCCAACAGCGCAAGTTAGGCATGGAGTACAACATCATATTCGGAGTGAGTATACCGCACCTCAAGGAGATTGCGATGAAATTCCCCAAAGACTATGATGTTGCAACCACCTTGTGGAAAGAAAATATACGCGAAAGCAAACTGCTTGCAATTCTGTTGCTGCCCGAGGAGTATTATGAAGAGGTTGCAGAAAGGTGGATTACAGAGTGCCGCTACCGCGAGAATGCCGACCACCTTGCCCACAACATACTTTGCAAATTGCCATGCGCGCTTGAAAGAGCGCTTGTTTGGGCGTGCAGCAAGGAAGAACTTTGCTGCTATTGCGGTTACATGACATTGTCGCACCTGTTCAGGGCTGGCGACACACTTTCCCCGGAACAGGAAAAAAGATATTTCGCAACGGCTGCAACACACATAAACATGCAACACGCATGCAAAGCACAGGCACTGAACTCACTCTTGCTCTACTGCGGAGAAGACGAGGAGAAAGCAGGGCGGTACAATGCTGCAGCAGGCAAGGAACTGCTGTAAGAGATTATGACAGCGACACAAGCGGGTGACCCAAACCGGTCACCCGCTTGTGTCATTATCCCATGTTACACTTTTTATGTAAATTTAATTCTGTTTATATACCATATTATAAAAAAATAGGTAACTTTGTATAGTGAAACTGCGGCATTAGGCGAACTTGTCCCGCAGCGACATGTGATGATGGAAAACAGCAAGATTGCGGAGTCTGCCAAACAACGGTTCGCAGACTACCTTAAAGAGAACAAATGCCGTAGAACACCTGAACGTTTTACCATACTTGAAGCAGTATACTCAGTCAACGGTTGCTTTGACATAGACGAACTGCTCGAGTACATGGAAGATAAAATGAAGTTCAGGGTAAGTCGCGCGACAATATACAATACCATTTCTCTGCTGATAAACGCAAATCTTGTAGTACACCATCAGTTCGGTTCAGAATCGAAATATGAAAGATGTGTAGGCACCGAGAAAAGTCATATGATATGCACAAAATGCGGCAAGGTGACAGAGATTGGCAATATTGACCTGACTGAAACATTGACGGCGAACATAAAGAAGTTCCATCTGACACACTATTCGCTCTACCTATACGGACTCTGCAACAAGTGTCACCAGGCAATGAAGAGACGAAAGGCACGTATGAGCAAAGAGAAATGAAAGAAAGGACAAATGAACCGCCATTGACTTGAAAATCAAATAACATCCGAATATGAAACAGAATATTGACGTACTATTAGGCCTGCAATGGGGCGACGAAGGCAAAGGCAAAGTTGTTGATGTACTCACACCCAATTACGACGTGGTTGCACGTTTTCAAGGCGGTCCCAACGCCGGGCACACCCTTGAGTTCGACGGCAAGAAATTTGTTCTCCGCTCAATACCTTCGGGAATATTCCAGGGCGGCAAGGTGAACATAATAGGCAACGGCGTGGTTCTTGACCCGGCACTTTTCAAAGGCGAAGCCGAGGACCTGTGCAAGGCAGGATATGACCTCACCAAGAACCTCTTTATTTCAAAGAAGGCACACCTCATACTGCCTACACACCGCGTTCTCGACGCTGCATACGAGGCAGCCAAGGGCGACGCCAAGGTTGGCACTACAGGCAAGGGAATAGGTCCCACATACACCGACAAGATAAGCCGCAACGGTTTGCGTGTGGGAGACATACTCGAAAACTTCGAGCAGAAGTATGCCGCAGCCAAGAAACGCCACGAACAGATGTTGGCCGACATGAACTACAGTTATGACATTACCGAAATGGAGCGAGCATGGCTCGAAGGCATTGAGTACCTGAAGAGGTTCCGTCTCATAGACAGCGAGCAATTCATAAACGACCTTATGAACGAAGGCAAATCAATCCTTTGCGAAGGCGCACAAGGCAGCCTGCTCGACATCGACTTCGGCAGTTACCCGTTCGTGACATCATCGAACACGGTGTGCGCAGGCGCATGCACAGGATTGGGAGTTGCGCCCAACAGGATTGGCAACGTATACGGTATCACAAAGGCATACTGTACACGTGTGGGTTCCGGCCCGTTCCCCACAGAACTCTTTGACGAGACCGGTGCCGAAATGCGCGACCGCGGTCATGAGTATGGTGCCGTGACAGGGCGTGAGCGCCGTTGCGGTTGGATTGATCTTGTTGCACTCAAATATACAATAATGATAAACGGCGTAACACACCTCATACTCATGAAGAGCGATGTCCTCGACACATTCCCCACCATAAAGGCATGTGTGGCCTACAGGAAGAACGGCGAGACACTCACTCACATGCCATACGATGTTGAGGGAGTTGAACCCGTATACACAGAACTGAAGGGTTGGGAAACAGACCTCACAAAACTCAGAAGCGAAGAGGAACTGCCCGAAGCATTCAAGGAGTACATCAGATTCCTTGAAAAGGAACTGGGAGTGCCCGTGAAGTACCTTTCAATAGGCCCCGACCGTGACCAGACTATAACACGCAACATTTAAAGAACATTCTGTGGATTATACAGGTTAGTATACAGACCGGAAATAACCGCAAAAGAGAGTAACAATGATATACACATCAATACACTTGACAGCCGCCGAAGGCGTGAGTCTCAATACGACATACCTTATAATATTTATAGGCATTTCAATATTGAGTTATATTGTCCAGGCCGGCCTGCAGAGCAAATTCAAGAAATTCTCGAAGATACCCATTGGCCTCACAGGACGTGATGTAGCCATAAAAATGCTGCACGACAACGGCATTTATGACGTCAAGGTGACATGTACCCCCGGGACACTCACCGACCACTACAACCCGACCACAAAAACCGTGAACCTTAGTCAGGGCGTGTACAATTCGGCAAGCATAGCGGCTGCAGCCGTGGCTGCACATGAGTGCGGGCATGCCGTACAGCATGCAAAAGCATACGCACCGCTCAAAATGCGTTCGGCACTGGTACCCATAGTTTCGTTCTCATCGAACATAATGATGTGGGTACTGCTTGCAGGAATACTCACCGTTGAAATTTTCCCGCAACTACTGCTGGCAGGAATAATACTATTCGCAACCACCACTATCTTCAGTTTCATAACCCTTCCGGTTGAGATTGACGCGAGTCGCCGTGCGCTCGTGTGGTTGCAGAGTGCAGGAATAACCAATGCAAGCAATCACAAGTATGCAAGCAGCGCATTGCGCTCGGCAGCCTATACCTACGTTGTAGCAGCAATATCATCGCTTGCGACACTGCTTTATTACGTTATGATTTACATGAACAGACGAGACTAAAACAACAGAAATGGCAGCAAAACCGGCAATACCAAAGGGCACCAGGGATTTTTCCCCCGTAGAGATGTCCAAAAGAAACTACATTTTCGATACAATACGTGAAGCTTTCCGCATTTTCGGTTTCAGGCAGATTGAGACTCCCGCAATGGAGAACCTCTGTACCTTGATGGGTAAATATGGCGAGGAAGGCGACAAACTGCTTTTCAAGATACAGAACTCGGGCGACTACTTCAGCTGCCTCACCGATGAGGAACTGCTGAGCCGCAACGCGGCCAAGTTAGCGTCAAAGTTCTGCGAGAAAGGATTACGCTACGACCTCACCGTTCCATTCGCGCGCTATGTGGTAATGCACCGCGACGAACTGGTGTTCCCCTTCAAGCGCTACCAGATACAACCTGTATGGCGTGCCGACCGCCCACAGAAAGGACGTTACCGCGAATTCTACCAGTGCGACGCCGATATAATAGGCAACAACTCGCTCATAAACGAGGTTGAACTCATACAACTCATAGACTACGTATTCGGCAAGTTGGGCATTCGTGTAGCCATAAAATTGAACAACCGCAAGGTCCTTGCAGGCATTGCCGAGGTAATTGGCGAGCCCGAAAGGATTATAGACATAACCGTAGCCATTGACAAGATTGACAAGATTGGGCTCGACGGTGTAGTTGACGAACTCAAGAGCAAGGGAATAAGTGATGAGTCGGTAGGAAAACTGTTGCCGATTCTGCAGGCACAGGGTGACAACAATGCAAAACTGGACATCATTGCCCAGACCCTCAAAGGCAACGAAACCGGCGAAAAGGGTGTTGAGGAGATACGTTTCATCCTTGACGCATTCAACGGGCTTGAACTGAACAGTGCGCTTGACCTTGACCTCACACTGGCGCGCGGTCTCAACTACTACACCGGTGCAATACTTGAAGTAAAGGCACTTGACGTTGCAATAGGCAGTATCACAGGCGGCGGACGTTACGACAACCTCACAGGCGTGTTCGGTATGGACGGCGTATCGGGTGTGGGTATCTCATTCGGCGCCGACCGCATATATGACGTAATGAACCAACTCAACCTCTACCCCGAGGATTCGATACAGACCACACAGGTGATGTTCGTCAACTTCGGCAACAAGGAGGCTATGCACTCGTTACAGATAATTTCCACACTGCGCAAAGAAGGGATTTCTGCCGAACTGTTCCCAAGCAGCGACAAGATGAAAAAGCAGATGGGATATGCCAACAGTCACAATATCCCTTACGTTGCCATCATTGGCGAGCAGGAGATTGCCGACGGTACTATCGCGGTAAAGAACATGGCAACCGGAGAACAAAAGAGCATGACAACAGAGGAACTTGCAACTTTGCTTAAATAGAAAACAGAATGATTTAAAGTCATTTTACAAAGAATGCAATCCCCGTTAGAGAAAATCTCTAGTGGGGATTGCTCGTTCAAAAACAGGACTTTTGGGTAAGTTCCCTTTCCCATTTTCATTATTCTGCCCGGTGCAGCACGGCCTGTGACCCGTCGACTTTCCAACCATCATCGCTGTTCAAAAGGCGCACCTTCATCCTGACCTTCTTTTCGACTGCAGTCATGGCACTGAGTTCCACATAAGCCGTATCGCCCGACACAGTCTCGGAAACAACGGTATAAGCACTGTCATTGACCAAATTCTGCTTGCCTGCTGCAGGAACGAATATCCGTTCAAGATACTCATCAAAGATTTCCTGCTCGGCCGGGTCTTCAAAACAGATGTTCACCTTCACGTTCTCAACATCACAGGCACTTATTGAATTGAAGAAACGCACTGCCACTGCAGAAGGCGAGTGCAGTTTTGAGACAACAGTTCCGTCACTTCCGCAGGAAACAACAAAAGAGACCGTAGCGACAAGCATGAATATAAGGGTTCTGTTTTTCATATCGGGAATATTTTTTACACCGCTAAAGTATAATTTTTTATTGGATTTGCACTACAAAAGAAGTGGCAAAGAAATAAAAGAGATTTTATTTTGTTCTCAACATTGTTTGGAGTAACTTTGTAGGAAAGTAAAAAAATGCCTGCGTGATGACATTCCACAGACAATGAGCAATTACAACAAATTACAATATAATATTTTTCACTATGGATGTTATTAAGAATCTGATTGAGCGCGCACAGCAGAACAAGCAGCGCATTGTTCTCCCTGAGGGAACAGAAGAGCGTACACTCAAGGCAGCCGACAAGGCTCTCGCCGACGGTATCGCAGAGTTGGTAATCCTTGGCAACAGGGAAGAAATCCTTGCACTTGCCCAGAAGAACGGCCTTACAAACATCGAGAAGGCAACAATCATCGACCCGGAGAACAACCCCGACGCCGAGAAGTATGCCAACCTCCTTTTTGAGTTGCGCAAGGCAAAGGGCATGACAATGGAGGACGCACATAAACTTGTGTGCAACCCTCTTTACCTCGGTTGCCTCATCATTAAGAACGGTGACGCCGACGGCCAGGTAGCAGGCGCCCTGAACACAACCGGCAATGTATTGCGCCCCGCATTGCAGATTATCAAGACCACACCGGGTATCACATGCGTGAGCGGTGCAATGATGCTCATAACCAACGCAAAGGAGTATGGCGAGGATGGCGTTCTCTTCGTTGCCGACGTTGCCGTTACACCACAGCCCGACGCAAACCAGCTTTCACAGATTGCAGTATGTACCGCACAGACAGCAAAGGCCATTGGCGGTTTCGAAGAACCACGCGTTGCAATGCTCAGCTTCTCTACAAAGGGTTCTGCAAAGCACGAAATGGTTGACAAGGTGACAGAGGCCACACGCCTTACACACGAACTTGACCCGGCTCTTTCACTCGACGGCGAACTTCAGGCCGACGCTGCACTTGTTCCATTCGTTGGACAGAGCAAGGCTCCGGGCTCTACCGTAGCAGGTAAGGCAAACGTACTTGTATTCCCCGACCTCGGTGCAGGCAACATAGGTTACAAACTCGTTCAGCGTCTTGGACATGCCGAGGCCATAGGTCCTGTACTCCAGGGTATCGCACGCCCTGTAAACGACCTCTCACGCGGTTGCTCTGTAGAGGATGTATACATGATGATTGCAATTACGGCAAACCAGGCCATTGCAGCAAAGAAGTAATTCACGTAACAAACAAATAAAGAGACAAAAAAAATGAAAATCCTTGTATTGAACTGCGGAAGTTCATCTATCAAGTATCAGCTCATAGACATTGAGACAAAGAACGTGCTCGCAAAGGGTGGTATCGAGAAGATTGGTCTTGAAGGTTCATTCCTCAAATTCAACCTTCCCAACGGCGAGAAGGAGACTATCTTCACTGCAATCCCTGAACACACAATCGGCGTACGCCTTATCTTTGACGTACTCACAAGCGAGAAGTACGGTGCCGTGAAGTCTATTGAAGAGATTGACGCTGTAGGTCACCGCATGGTACACGGCGGTGAGAAGTTCAGTCAGTCAACACTGCTTACCGACGAGGTTCTCGAGGTTTTCGAGGCATGCAACGACCTTGCTCCACTCCACAACCCCGCTAACCTCAAGGGTGTGAATGCCGTGAAGGAGGTTGCTCCCGAAATGCCGCAGGTAGGTGTATTCGACACATCGTTCCACCAGACAATGCCCGACTATGCATACATGTATGCACTCCCGTATGAGCTCTATGAGAAATACGGCGTTCGTCGCTACGGTTTCCACGGAACATCGCACCGCTACATCACAAAGCGTGCACTTGAGATGTTGGGTATCCCAGCCGAAGGAAGCAAAATCATCACATGCCACATAGGCAACGGCGGTTCTATTGCAGCCGTAAAGGACGGCAAGAGCGTCGATACTTCAATGGGTATGACTCCGCTTGCAGGTCTCATGATGGGTACACGCAGCGGTGATGTTGACCCGGGTGCACTCCCCTACATCATGGACAAGACAGGCCTTGACATACATGGTCTTTCTGACATGCTAAACAAGAAGTCCGGTGTTGTGGGTATCTCGGGCGTGTCATCGGATATGCGCGAAGTGAACGCTGCCGCCATGGACGGCAACAAGCGTGCCGAACTCTCAAATACAATGTATTTCTACCGCATAAAGAAGTACATCGGAGCATATGCAGCAGCAATGGGCGGTGTCGATGTAATCATCTTTGCCGGCGGTGTAGGCGAAAACCAGGCAGACTGCCGCGAGACAGTTCTCGAGGGTCTCGAGTTCCTTGGCGTTGAACTCGACAAGGAGGTCAATGCAAAAATGCGTGGCGAAGAGGCTATTCTCTCTACTCCGGCTTCACGCGTAAAGGTACTCCTTATACCTACAGACGAAGAACTCATGATTGCTACCGATACATACGAGATTGTAAAGGGTCTCAAGTAAACTACAGGATAGTACAATAGCAATAATGGCGGCCATGTGGCCGCCATTATTGCTATTGTACTTTAGTTCCCGCGTAGGTTAATTTTCCCGCACAAACCTTCAGTTTTCACTTTCCACTTTTCCGTTTTCAGTTTGCAAAGTGTCCTTCTTGAACCTGTTATTGCCTTTCATAAGGAAATCAAGAGAGTACTGCGCTGCGTCACGCATTTCGCGGCACTTGGAAATGGAAAGAAGCACATCGGAGAGTTCCTTGACCTTGGTAATGGCCGTAACATCGTCCTTGCGCAACTCATATTTGAAACTCCTTTCACCGGCAAGTTCCACAACTACCTTATCCTGCGCCGAAGCGATAAAATCCATAAGACCGCCATCGTTACCGCGCTTGAAGTCATAACGTTCTACATACACACCATACTCCTTACCGGTCCACGAGTATACTGGTTCCTCAGCAACTACATATACATCGCCACATGAGACCTTCACACTCTTGCACCTTATCCTGTTGCCGCGATAGAACGATGTAATTACAGCCTCACCGTTCTCCTTAACGGTAGCACGCAGGTAACTATTGAACACATTCTTTGAAATCGCCTGGGAAGGAACCGAATAAACACCCATATCCTGATACTTGGAATTCTTGCTGAACTCGAGCCCCTGCAGCATTGTATCGCGTTGCTCCACAAGACGTTGCAGTTCACTGTCAAAGTATGCGATGTCACGTTCCTTCTCCTTGACGAGCACCTCGTGACGAAGCGCCTCGGCCTCGCGTCTTGTCTTGTACGCCTTGGGATGTGCACTCTTCACACTGTCAATGAGTGTCTTGGCCCTGTTGTAATTGCCGGCGGCAAACTCGTTGCGTATCTCTTCAAGGATATTACGGGCCGGGTCTTCAATCTTGCTCTCGCATGAAAGCATGAACAATGAGAAGACAAGTAGCAGAAATGGAGATTTTATTTTCATAATAACGATTTGACGGCAGGCACGAACCTGCAATATTATATTATAATGTACAAAAGTACAATTAATTTTGCAGCACACTCCTGAAACAGACATTTTTTTGCGCCACCGGGTTGTATTGAATAGTTTTTAACTACTCTATTTTCATTTATAGCAAAGAATTGAGTATCTTTACACAATAATTCAGACTTTCCCCCGAAAGGGGTCCACATATACCAACCATGTACAAACCTACACAAGAAGAACTCTGCAAGATACTTGACACGCCGATATTCCACAAGATTACCGAAACGGCCGACGCATTAGGCATGGAATGCTATGTTGTCGGAGGTTTTGTACGCGACATATTCCTTGAACGTCCGTCGACCGACATAGATGTGGTTGCCGTGGGCAAAGGCATAGAGATGGCCCGCGCATTCAGCAGGAAACTGGGCAAAGGCGCGCACCTTTCGGTCTATGCTAACTACGGCACAGCGCAAGTGAAGTACGGCGAACACGAGATTGAATTCGTGGGAGCACGCAAGGAGAGTTATAACCGTGATTCGCGCAATCCCATTGTTGAGGACGGCACGCTTGAGGATGACCAGAACCGCCGTGATTTCACAATAAACGCAATGGCAATATGCCTCAACAGCGAAAGGTTCGGCGAACTTGTAGACCCTTTTGACGGCATGCTCGACCTCGAGGACCGCATAATAAGCACTCCTTTAGAACCGGGAATAACATTCAGCGACGACCCTCTTCGCATGTTGCGCTGCATACGTTTCGCCACACAACTGAACTTCTACATAGAAGATGAGACATTCCAGGCGCTGTGCGACAACAAAGAGAGAATAAGAATCATTTCACGCGAAAGAATAAACGAAGAACTGAACAAGATTCTGCTCTCGCCTACCCCATCGAAAGGATTCATAGAACTCGACCGTTGCGGGTTGCTTGAGATTATATTCCCGCAACTGACAGCCATGCAGGGAGTGGAGACACGAAACGGTTACAGCCACAAGGAGATGTTCTACCACACGCTTGAAGTGCTCGACAACATCGCAAAGAAGACCGATAACCTGTGGTTGCGCTGGGCAGCCCTGTTGCACGACATAGGCAAGCCCAAGACAAAGCGCTGGGACCCTGTGATGAAGTGGACATTCCACAACCACAACATTGTGGGCGAGAAGATGACACTGAAACTTTTCCGCGACTACAAAATGCCACAGAACGAGAAAATGAAGTACGTGGCAAAACTCGTATCACTGCACATGCGCCCCATTGTCATAGCCGATGACGAGGTGACCGATTCGGCTGTGCGCCGCCTGCTCTTTGACGCCGGCGACGACATAGACGACCTGATGACGCTATGCGAGGCCGACATCACCTCAAAGAACGAAGTGCGCAAAAAACAGTTCCTCAACAACTTCCAGATTGTAAGGCAAAAACTCAAGGACATTGAAGAGAAGGACCGCATACGCAACTTCCAACCGCCGGTAGATGGAGATGAAATAATGCGCATGTTCGGGTTGTCTCCTTGCGCCGAGGTTGGACGCCTTAAAAGCGCAGTAAAGGACGCCATCCTCGACGGTATAATCCCCAACGAGCACAACGCTGCAAAACTTTTCATCATTGAAAAGGCCGCGAAGATGGGACTGAAAGCAAACGAGGATAACAACTAATGATTATCACATTCACTATAATAGTACCAAGTCATTATTGCAGGTAAGGTTTCCTGCGGTTAATTTTGAAGAAAAAAGATGAAAGCGATACTGTTTATTCTTGCATTCATAGCAACTACGGCAACAGCCCAGGAGATATCCTACGGCGAGTACATGCAGAAGGTAATGGAAGGCAACGTGGCACTCACTGCCAGGAAACTTGACATTGAGATTGCCGAAGCCCGGGCAAAAGCCTCCAAGGTCTTCAATGACCCCACCATAGGTGTCACATACAGCAACAACGAGGACTGGAGCAAGGGATTGGGACAAAGCATAGAGGTTGAATTAAGCCGCACATTTACCTTTGGAGTTCGCAAGAGCCGCATGAACATGGCCGACAGCGAACGCCGCCTTGCAGTCGCACTCTTTGAGGAGTACATGCGCAACTTCCGCGCCGACGCCACACTCGCCTACCTTGAACACATAAAAGCAAACATGCTGCTTGCCCTGAGCAAGGAGGTGCTTGACGACCTTGAAGAGATTGCCGGCAACGACAGCCTCCGTTTCGCGCTTGGCGACATAGCCGAAAGCGCTTGGCTTGAAAGTCGCATGGCAATGGGTATTGCCCGCAATGCCACGCTCGAAGCCGAGGCCGCATTGGGCAACACAGCCATAAAGATGGGTTACTACATGGGCAACCTCAATGGCGCCGAGCAGTTACGCGGCAACGGTACATTGGAGATAAGCGAACAAGCGGCACCGCTTGAGAAGTACATAGACAATGCTCTTGAACACCGTGCCGACATTGTTGTCGCACTGAGCCGAGCCGATGTGGCCCAGGCTATGCAGAAGTTCAACAAGGCACAGCGCCGACCCGAATTGGGCGCAGTCATTGGCGCAACGTACAACATTGCAGACCCGAATTTCACTACCATAAAGGCAGGTGTTGCCGTACCGTTGAAATTCTCGAACCTCAATAAAGGCGCACGCATTGCCGACGAGATACTTACCCGGCAGGCAAACATCGATGTAGAAGAGGCGCGCATGGTTGTAAAGGCCGACGTAATGCAGGCATACAACAACTTCTGTTACGCAGTAAAGCAGACCGAAACATTCTCGGAAAAGATGTTGGGTGATATGCGCACAGTGGTTGAAGGCAAGAAAAAGGCCTATGAAATTGGCGAAATCCCATTCATCGACTATCTTATTGTAGAGCGCGACGAGAACGAAATGTGCCGGCAATATATCGAGGCACTCTTCGGCAAGGCAGCCGCCTGGGTGGAACTGCAACGCTCGGTTGGCATTGAACTGAAATTCGGAGCAAACTGAATAACAAACAGACAAGATACAAATAAAAGCGATACCGGCCGGTATCGCTTTTATTGTAAACATCACTTGAATAGACTCTTGTGCTTGTATGTGACACCATTGACACTCTCCACTCCCGCAACATCCATAATAGTGTACATTATGCTGTCGGTGCGGTAAGGACGGTTCACAGCGTTCTCTATGCGCTGCTGCAGCCCGGGATGCTTCTCGCGGAAAAGAGGTGATGTATAGACCATCAAAGGGATATTTCTACCGGCCTCTTCAGATTTTGCATTTCCTTTTTTTGCATGACCTGCATAATCATCTGAACTGTCAAAGACGTCTTGCCCGTGATCAGAGAAGTAAATCACGACAGCATCCTCATTATCAAATCTTTTCATTATTTCGTACACAACAGAATCATTGTAAAGGATAGAATTATCATAATCAGAAAGTTGAATCCTACTTTCTACCGGCAAATGTGGGTGAGAAAGAGAATAATCTTCCGCCTTGAATTTAGATTTTTTTTCGGGATAACGCTTTTTGTACGCAGGATGTGAACCCATAAGATGAATCACAATGAATTTCTTTTCTATTTGTTCATAAAGGCAACTGTCTATATACGGAAATAGTTCTTCATCCAAATTCGCCCTTGCCATACCAGAATATTTATCACCAACAAACCATTCAACATCACACAATTCCGCATAACGGCCTATTTCATTGTCTGCAAGTCCCCTTTTCGATTGATTTGAAATCCAATAGTTCCTAAAGCCTGCATTTCCCATAATATCTATAATATTCAAGCACCTGTACCAATCAATACTATCTGCGAACTCACTGACATATGACGACATTATTGCTATGACATTCGCAATTGTACCGGTTGAGGAACTTGTAACCCTATCATACACAAAAAGGGTTGAATCTTGCATAACCTTTCCAAGTAATGGATTTGTATTTTTTTCGTAGCCGTACATAGAACTGTGCGACCTTGAAAAAGACTCACCGATTATCATAACAATATTATCAGCCATCATACCTTTCTTTGCAATAAAAGGTGTTGATCTGTACTCTCTTAAATCAGGAGTTCTCTCTGCACAAAGAATCTTTACAATGTTCACAGCCCGCACCTTATGCATATTTTTTGTAACTACGAACACAGAAAAGGAAACACATATAAGAAGTACTATTCGAGGAATCAGACTTAAATGCATCTTAACTTTATTCAGTTTATAAAAGAGCAATATAAACAACACGATACCACATAATATATTTCTCAGCTTATCAAGTTTGAAGTATGTTGTAAAATACTCATATACCTCAGATGTGTTTGTTGCAAGTATAGCAGCAATTATATCAACGCTCAGAGAATTCAAACTCCTCTCATATAAACTTATAGTATATATATTACAAGAAAGTAAAAAAAAGCCTATTAACCACAATAACGTTTTATAATACTTGCAGAGTCTTGAAGACAACAATACCGTAGGTATTAGAACTACATAAACACAAAGAAAGTCTACTGCAGATACAACATAGGGGATTAAATCCGCAAAAACAAAGAATGAAAAGATATCTGGCAATATTAGACAAAGAAATAGAAATAAAGAAAGCTGCACATTTTCAGCAAAAGGGCTCGTCAACAACGTCAAACCATTTATTAACAATTGTTTACAAGTAGGGGGGGGGGTAATTTTCATAGTAATATTAAAAATATGTTATGTTTTATGTATTCGGCAGTGTCCAAAATATTGTGTTCAAATAATAATAGTAAGTAAGCTACCATAATTTCCCAATTTTAGGTGACTTACAGCAAACAGGCCTTATAATTCCTTACTCTCTCCTTCTACGTAGTATTTCCTCTCTATTGTCTTGCCGTCGAAGACCACATAGGCAAATGTACCTATCCAGTCGCCAAGGAAAATGCAGCGGGATGAATCGCCCAGCGGAAAGTCTTCGTCAATGTGCCGATGACCGAAGATGAAGCAGTCGACCGAAGGGTGAGATTTCAGATAATTGACCGCAAACTTCACGCAATCCTCATTCTCGGCACCCTTGAACGGCGTGTCACCTTTTACTTTGTGCTTGTGCATGCTGTGGCGTGCCCAAGCATGTCCCATCCACAGACTCCATCGTGGATGAACCATCGAGAACATCCACTGCAGAAAACGGTTATGGAATACCGAGCGCAGAAGACGGAAACCCTTCTCGGTTGAGAACTCATCGCCATGGGCAAGAAAGAAATCCTTATCATGCAACTCCACAAGACACGGTTCGCGGTGAATAATCATACCGCACTCTTTCTCAAAATAGTCGAGACACCATATATCGTGGTTACCGGTGAAGAAGTGTACCTCTACTCCCTTGTCGGTAAGTTCGGCAACCTTACCCAGGAAACGGGAAAATCCCTTGGGCACAGCATAACGGTATTCATACCAGAAATCGAACATATCACCGAGCATATACACTGCTGCAGCCTCATCCTTTATTTTGTCAAGGAAAGAGACAAGGCGGCGCTCATGCGTGCGGCTATGCTCTATGGCCCAGGAGCCCAAATGGGCGTCGGAAAGGAAATAGATTTTCTTCATGGCAACTGTCATTGTTGTTTAATGTTCAATGTTTAGTGTTTAATGCTTTGATGAGTTTAAACATAGAACGTCTCTTATTAAACATTGCGTCCTTTTGCTTTCTGTATGTTATTGTTACGGCAAGTCCTGCAGTAAGCATATTACAGAAGACCGAGTTCCAGTTTTGCCTCTTCGGTCATGAGGTCCTGATTCCATTCCGGTTCAAAGACAAGGTTCAGGTTCACGGCCGTTATGCCTTCTATGGCCTCAACCTTCATTCTCACATCCTCCATCATGAAGTCGGCAGCCGGACAGTTCGGGGCTGTCAGCGTCATGTCTATGTCTACAGAGTTGTCATCCTTCAATTCAATACGGTATATAAGTCCCAGGTCATATATATTGACCGGAATTTCGGGGTCATAGACCGTCTTAATCATCTCAACAATCTTCTCTTCAAGTTCTATCTTCTCCATACCGTTCCTTCCCGCTACAAGCGGCCCTCATCGTTATAACTGTAATAATTCTTGTCAGTAAGTATTATATGGTCGAGCATGCGTATATTCATCACCTTGCATGCGTCGGCCAGATTGGCTGTGAGACGGTCATCCTCGCGACTCGGCTTTATGCTGCCCGACGGATGATTATGGCACACTGCAATGGCAGTAGCACGTTTCATCAACGCCTCACGTATTATTATGCGCACATCGACAACCGTGGCTGTGAGCCCTCCACTGCCTACTTTTACATGGTCAATGACCCTGTTCATGTTGTTAAGCAGCAAAACATAGCAACACTCCACCGACTCATCGCAAAGCAAAGGATGAAAATAGTCGAAAAGCGCCTTTGAGGAGAGTATCCTCGCCTTTTCACGACGTTCGTCCTTGGAGCGCCTTTTCCACAGTTCACACACGGCCTGTATTGAAATGGCCTTGGCAGGCCCGATACCTTTGAATTGGCAAAGGTCGTCGAGTGAAAGGCGTGCAAGTTCGGCAATGCTGTCCCCGCACGACGCAAGCACCCTTTTCATGAGGGCCACAGATGTCTCCTCGTCGTTACCCGAACCAATGAGCAAGCCCAACAGCTCGGCATTGGTCAGTGTTGACACGCCGTACATCATAGCCTTCTCGCGCGGACGCTCGTCGGCAGGCATTTCCTTTATGCTGAGTCTTATTTCAGACATACGATTATCCTCTATTGTACAATTTTGTAAGGTTCTCTTTCGTTTCAAGCGGCTGTTTGAGTATCATCTTGAACCAGAAAGCCTTGAGGAATCCCATTCCATAACCGGTTATCTGCACGGCAGCCGCCATTACCGACAACAAGGCCACCTTCAGGTTTCTGTTCTTGAGCAGGGAATCACCGAAGATGAGCAGCGCATACAGCAAAGGCAACAACAGCAGCCAAGGGCAGAAGATTGAAGCCACCAGCAATGCTGCAGCCATCACAAGCAACAGTGCAGGCGCTGCATGTACCGCCTTCAACGAACCGGGATGTATAAGTTGCAACCATATACGTGCCTGACCGAAGTTATTCACCTGCTTGTAAAAACGGGTAAGGTTGACGCGGCGCTTGTGGTACACGAACACTTCGCGTATGAGACGTATCTTGAACCCTGCATTGCGTATGCGTATACTGAGGTCGATATCCTCACCCATCATATCCTTGAAATCGCCCACCTTCTCATACACGGCCCTTGAAAGTCCCATATTGAATGTGCGCGGGCAGAATTTCTCCATGACAGCCTTGCCGCCGCGTATGCCACCGGTTGTCCAGAATGATGTCATCGCATGACTCACAGCCTTCTGCATATCGGAGAACGACTCATCAGCCGCGTCGGGACCACCGAAACAATCGCAATATTCGCTTGCCATCGCCTCCTCCAGTTTCTCGAAATAAAATGGGGGAAGAATGACATCGGAGTCAAAGAAAAGCAGATAATCACCGGTGGCACGAGCCATACCATAGTTACGGGTATCGCTGCGACCCGAATTATCCTTGTAGTAGTAGCGGATAGCAAAAAAAGAACGATAGTGGTCAAGCAAATGATCACATCGTTCTTTTGAGCCATCCTCTATAATCACCAACTCAAATGGTTTTACCGTCTGAGCCGACAGACTGTCAAGAAGTTCCTTTACCTCATCGGGTCTGTTATAGACAGGGACAATTATAGAGTATAACAAATCTTTGTTTTTTTAAGTTAAACTTGTTCATTAAAAGGTGAGAGAACAGGGTTTGCAGTCATCACCTCCCTAATGAGTCAAGATTTATGCCTTTACACGACCAACATAAGAACCGTCGCGGGTATCGACCTCAACAAGTTCGCCCTCGTTGATAAAGAGAGGTACGCGAATCTCGGCACCGGTCTCCAACGTAGCAGGCTTTGTAGCGTTGGTTGCAGTATCGCCCTTGAGGCCCGGTTCGGTGTAAGTGATTGCAAGAACAACCTTCACAGGCATATCGGCAAAAAGGATAGTCTCTGTTGAAGCGTCTGTCACAACCTCAAGTACCATACCCTCCTTCATGTAGGCAACACCGTTGATTTGGTCACCAGAGATATTAACCTGCTCATATGTCTCCTGATTCATGAACACATACTCGTCGCCCTCCTGATAGAGATACTGATAAGGACGGCGCTCAACGCGTACATCCTCAAGTTTCTCACCGATATTGAAACGGCGCTCGAGCACGTAACCGTCGACAACGTCCTTCAGTTTTGTACGCATGAAGGTATTGCCCTTACCCGGCTTTACATGCAGGAAGTCAATGCAGAAATACAACTTGCCATCCATGCGGATAGCTGTACCGATTTTAATGTCTTGAGCATTAATCATAATATATTCTTTTTTTTCGTTAGTATTGTCATTCAGACACCCCGGGGAGCATACCCCGGCAAATTTCTGCAAAGGTAGTAAAAAATTAAGGAACAAGCAACCATCCGCTCCATTAAATACCGTAACACGTAATTATTTATTGAACATATACAATTATTCTAATTAAATTTAAACTTTTTTATGTTTAGAAACTCTAACAAATTGAGTAATTTTGCAAAAATAGATGAACACGCATAAAAAAACAAAACCATATATTCATGAAGAAACATCTTAAATGGGGGCTTGTAGCCCTGCTGATCCTGGGCATGGGAGCGTTCGGGTTCTACAAGTTAATGCCCAAGGAGAATGAAGAACTTGCTTTGGCCGACATTCAGCCAAGGCGCAGCGCCAAGGTTCTTGAGGTGAACGCAAGAATAATATCACCGCAGTTGCTTACAGACGAGATTCCCGTAATTGGACGCCTTGTACCCGACGAGGAGGTACTGTTGTCGTTCGAGACATCGGGCAAGATTACCGACATCTATTTCCGGGAGGGCAGTCATGTAAAGAAAGGCACACTGCTCGCCAAGGTGAATGACGCACAGTTACAGGCACAGCTTGCACGCCTCGAGGCACAGATTCCGCTTGCCGAGGAGCGCGTATACCGCCAAAGTACATTGCTGCAGCGCGACGCCGTGAGCAAGGAGGCGCTGGAGATTGTAAAGACAGAACTCGCGACCCTGAATGCCGACATAGACAAGATTAAGGCACAGATTGAGCAGACCGAACTTCGCGCACCGTTTGACGGAGTCATAGGTTTGCGTCAGGTGAGTGTGGGTTCATACGCCTCCCCCTCTACAGTCATCGCAAAACTCACATCGGTAACCCCAATCAAAGTCGAATTCTCCGTACCCGAGCGTTATGCCGGTGAAGTGAAAGAAGGCACCAATCTCCTGTTCACCGTCGACGGCAAACTGAATGCCTTCAGCGCACAGGTATATGCTACCGAGGCGAGTCTTGACCCCGAGACACACACACTGCTTGTACGTGCACTCTACCCCAACGAAGAGAGAGAACTCCTTTCGGGACAGTACGCAGGCATACGCCTTAAGCAGAAAGAGGTTGCCGACGCAATTGCCATACCTTCCGAGGCCATTGTCCCCGAAATGGGCAAGAACAAGGTATTCGTGTACCGCAGTGGCAAAGCCGAACCGGTCGACGTGACAACAGGCATACGCACCGAATCGGAAATACAGATTGTAAGCGGACTCGAGTTCGGCGACACCATTTTGACATCGGGAACATTGCAGTTGCGCAAGGGGTCCGCAGTAAAGATTGCTTCATTCCAATAACACGAAAAGGAGAGAATAATGAACATTTCCGAATTGAGTATACGCCGACCGGTGCTCGCCACCGTGCTCACAATCATAATCCTGCTGTTCGGTATCATAGGATACAACACCCTGGGTGTGCGCGAATACCCCTCGGTTGATAACCCCATCATCTCCGTAACCTGCAGTTATTCAGGTGCGAATGCCGAGGTCATCGAGAGCCAGATTACCGAGCCGCTCGAACAGAACATCAACGGTATCCCGGGCATACGCTCCCTCACCAGTACAAGCCAGCAGGGACAATGCCGCATAACAATTGAGTTCGACCTCTCGGTAGACCTTGAGACAGCAGCCAACGACGTGCGCGACAAGGTTTCACGCGCACAGCGCTTCTTACCGCGTGACTGCGACCCCCCTACCGTATCAAAGGCCGACGCCGACGCCATGCCAATCCTCATGGTGGCTGTGCAGAGCGACAATCGCTCGCTTCTTGAACTCAGCGAGATTGCCGACCTCACCGTAAAAGAGCAGTTGCAGACAATCCCCGACGTGAGCAGCGTGCAGATATGGGGAGAGAAGCGCTACTCCATGCGCATATGGCTCGACCCGGTAAAAATGGCCGCATACGGCATAACACCTGTCGACATAAAGAACACCATAACAAGCGAGAACGTGGAGTTGCCGTCGGGCAGCATTGAAGGCAACAGCATGGAACTCACCCTGCGCACTATGGGTCAAATGCACACAGCACAGGAGTTCAACAACATAATCATAAAGGAGAAGGACGGCAACATTGTACGAATAAGGGACATAGGTTTTGCCGAACTGGGCCCGGCCGACCTCAAGAGTTACATGAAGATGAACGGCGTGCCCATGGTGGGCGTTGTCGTGGTTCCGCAGCCCGGTGCCAACCACATTGAGATTGCCGACGCCGTATATGACAGGATGGAGCAGATAAAGAAGGACCTGCCTGATGATATCGAATACACATACGGATTCGACAACACCAAGTTCATACGCGCCTCAATAAACGAAGTAAAGAGTACTGTCTACGAGGCATTCGTGCTGGTAATCATCATCATTTTCCTCTTCCTCCGCGACTGGCGTGTGACACTCATCCCCTGCATTGTAATCCCCGTTTCGCTCATTGGAGCATTCTTTGTAATGTACATTGCCGGGTTCTCAATAAACGTGCTCACAATGCTTGCCGTAGTACTTTCGGTGGGACTTGTGGTGGACGACGCCATTGTGATGACCGAGAATATATACATACGCATTGAACGTGGCATGAACCCCTTCAAGGCCGGTATCGAGGGTGCAAAGGAGATTTTCTTTGCAGTAATCTCCACAACCGTCACCCTTGTTGCCGTGTTCCTCCCCATTGTGTTCATGGAGGGAACCAGCGGACGCCTGTTCCGCGAGTTCAGTTTTGTAGTTGCCGGTTCGGTCATAATATCATCGTTCGCCGCACTCACATTCACGCCCATGCTCGCCACCAAGATTCTCAAAAGGCGCAAGGTGCAGCCATGGCTCTACCGCAAGACAGAGCCATTCTTTACAGGCCTCAACAACATATACGAGAGGTCGCTTGACGCATTCCTCAAAAGACGTTGGATTGCAATCCCGGTATCACTGGTCACACTCGTCATAATATGGTACCTGTGGGGTGCCATTCCCGCCGAGATGGCACCTATGGAGGACCGCTCGCAGATTACCGTGAACACCCGCGGAGCCGAAGGAGTAAGTTATGAATACATGCGCGACTACACCGAGGAGATAAATGCTCTCGTCGATTCCATTGTGCCCGACGCGCAGTCTGTGACAGCACGCGTATCGAGCAACAGCGGAAACATAAGGATTTCGCTCAAGGACATAAGGGAGCGCGACTACACCCAGATGGAGGTTGCCGAAAAATTGACGGCCGCCGTGGGCAAGAAAACCAAAGCACGCGCATTCGTGCAGCAGCAGTCATCGTTCGGCGGGCGCAGGGGAAGCATGCCCGTGCAGTATGTAATCCAGGCTACAAGCATTGAAAAACTTCAGGAGGTACTGCCCGAGTTCCTGCAACGCGTACACGACAACCCCACCTTCAAAATGGCCGACGTGGACCTCAAGTTCAGCAGTCCTGAAGTGAGAGTGGAAATCAACCGCGACAAGGCCGGCAGCATGGGAACAAGCGTACGCGATGTGGCCGAGACCTTGCAATACGGTCTCAGCGGTCAGCGCATGGGATATTTCTACATGAACGGCAAGCAGTACGAGATTATTGGACAGGTCAACCGACTGCAACGCAACACACCCAGCGGCGTGAGGTCGATATACATACGCAACGACAACGGCGAGATGATACAGCTGGACAACCTGGTCAACTTCATCGAGAGCGTTGCTCCTCCCAAACTCTATCACTACAACCGTTTCCTTTCGGCAACCGTATCGGCCGGACTTGCCGAGGGCAAGACCATAGGTGACGGACTCGACGAGATGGACAAGATTGCCGAAGAAGTGCTTGACGACACATTCCGCACAGCCCTTGCCGGCGACTCCAAGGAGTTCCGCGAGAGTTCATCGAGCCTCATGTTCGCATTCATCCTCGCACTCGTGCTCATATACCTTATTCTTGCGGCGCAGTTCGAGAGTTTCAAGGACCCGCTCGTTATAATGCTCACCGTACCGTTGGCCATTGCCGGAGCACTCATATTCATGTATTTCGGAGACATTACAATGAATATCTTCAGTGAAATAGGTATAATAATGCTCATCGGTCTCGTAGCCAAGAACGGTATCCTCATTGTGGAGTTCGCCAACCAGAAACAGGACGAGGGCGAGAGCAAGATGGAGGCCATCAGAGGCGCTTCGCTCCAGCGTTTACGCCCAATTCTCATGACAAGCGTATCTACCATTTTGGGTCTGCTGCCGCTTGCCATGGCTTCGGGCGAGGGTGCCAACCAGCGAATAGCAATGGGAACAGCCGTCATCGGAGGTATGCTCATCTCTACATTCCTTACAATGTACATTGTGCCGGCCATCTACAGTTACATATCAACCGAACGAAAAAACAAAGAGGAACAATGAAAAGAATCCTTACCACAATAGCCCTGCTCGCAACAGCCGTTTCATGGACTGCTGCACAGACGTTGAGCCTGCAGGAGTGTCTCGAGAAAGGACTCGAGAACAACTACTCGCTGCGTATCAGCCGCAACAAGGAGCAGATTTCACACAACAACGCAACACTTGCAAACGCAGGATTCCTGCCGGCACTTGACATCAATGCAGGATACAATGCCGACCTTTCAAGCAGCGACGGCAAATTGCGCGCCACAGGCAAGACACAGAAGATACGCAACGCCTTTGACCAGGGTCTCAACGCCGGAATAGCATTGGACTGGACCATCTTTGACGGTTTCAACATAAGCACCAATTACAAGCAGCTGAAGGAACTTGAACGCATGGGCGAGACAAACACCCGAATAACTCTGGAGGACTTCATTGCGGGACTCACGGCCGAGTACTACAACTTCATACAGCAGAAGTTGCGTCTTGCCAACTACTATTACGCCGTACAGTTATCAAAGGAGCGCCTGCGCATTGTAGAGGAGCGTTACAACATAGGCAACTTCTCCCGACTCGACTATCAGCAGGCCAAGGTCGACTTCAACGCCGACAGCGCACAATACATAAAGCAGCAGGAGACTGTGCTCTCTTCGCGCATAGCGCTCAACGAGATGATGGCAATAGATCAGGTGTACACCCCCATAGAGACCTCGGTAACCAAAATAGTAGCCGACACCACACTCCGTTTCAACACACTATGGGATAACCTGCTTGCCGACAATGCCAACCTGCTGCTTGCCGACCATAACAGCAGGATGGTACAACTGGACTACAAGAAGGTCCTCTCACGCAACTACCCTTATGTCAAATTCAAGGCCGGATATGACTACACTTTCAACAAGTACGACACAAACAGCTACACACGCCGCAGCAACTGGGGCGGCAGTGCAGGTATAACAATCGGGTTCAATCTGTGGGACGGCAACCGCAGGCGCGAGAAGCGCAATGCCAAACTGGAAATAGCCAATGCCGAACTGCAGCGCGACCAACTGGAACTTGCCTTGAAGGCCGAACTTGGCAACTTGTGGCAAGCATACCGCAACAACATACAGTTGCTCAACCTTGAGAAACAGAATGTTGTCACTGCCCGCGAGAACCACGATATTGCGAAAGAACGCTACATGCTCGGCGACATCTCAGGAATTGAAATGCGCGAAGCACAAAAGAGTCTCCTTGACGCCGAAGAGCGACTGCTCACGGTAGAGTACCAGACAAAACTTTGCGAAATCTCGCTGTTGCAGATTTCAGGCGGAGTATCAAGATATCTTGAGGTTGAATAAAGCAGAGACCGACACACATGCACAAGGTAAATATTTTGGACATTGCTCCAATATTCTTACCTTTGCAACCACGAATGCAGGAAGAGTTCTTTCTGCATTCTGCATGGTAAAAAGAAATCGACAATATAATAATGAGAAAAACATTCTTTACACTCTTGCTGCTCTTCCCGCTTGCCCTCATGGCACAGTCAGCGGGCACAATCAGCGGAAAGATGATTGACGGAGAGAACAACGGACCGCTGGGATTCGTCACGGTAGCAGTAATCCCGACCGGCGCGACAGCACCTACGGCCGGCTGCACTTCGGACGACGACGGAAACTTCACTGTCACAGGTCTCAAGGAAGGCAACTACACCGTACAGTTCACCTTTGTAGGTTACCTTACCGACAGCCGCAAGGTGAGCATAACAAAAGACAAGAACAGAATAGCCTTGGGCAACATTGTGCTCAAGAGCGACAAGAAAATGCTAAAGGAAGTCGTTGTCACAGAACAACGCTCACAGATGACATTTGAGATTGACAAGCGCGTGTTTACCGTTGACCAGAGCATTGCCTCCACGGGCGGTTCGGCAAGCGACGTGCTTGTGGACATACCTTCGGTGGAAGTAGACAACGAGGGCGTGGTATCACTGCGCGGCAGCGAGAGCGTGACAATATGGATTAACGGCAAGGCCAGCGGACTCACCGCCGACAACCAGGGCGATATCCTGCAGCAAATGCCGGCCGGCTCAATTGAAAAAATAGAGGTAATCACCAACCCATCGGCAAAGCACTCGCCCGAGGGCACTGCCGGTATCATCAACATAATTCTCAAACGCGACCGCAAGGCCGGTTACTATGGCAGCGCCCAGGCCGGCGCCGACAGTCGGGGAGGTTACAACGCCGGCGCCAACGTGAACTTCAGCAGCGGAGCATTCGACGCATACGGCGGACTCAACTACCGTAACATGCGTTTCGTGAACGAAGGTTACACCAACACCCGCTACTTCGGCAGCAACAGTTACCAGAACCAGACGAGCAGCGGCGAGCATGGCCCCAACAACATTTTCGGCCGCGCCGGTTTCACATGGCGTATGACCGGGAAAGACGAAATATACGCCAACATAATGGGTATGTACGGACAGGGCAGGCACAGCAACAACATCATTGCCGAGAGCGGAACAATAAACGGCGACAACACACTTTCTGCCCCCACACGCCGCATCACACGCAATACATCACAGAAAGGCAATCCGCTCATGTACAATGTGGAACTCGGTTACACACACCGTTGGAGCGACACACATTTCATAGACTTCTCCGTTGGGCACCACCAATGGAGCCAGGAGCGTAACGCCACATATCTGCAGACAACGCAGATTTTCGGTACCGACACCGTAACACACGACACCTACCAGTTCCAGGACGGCAAGAACAGCAGCAACAACACCGAGGTGAAACTCGATTATGAATACAAGATAAACGACAACCACCGCATTGAAGCGGGTTACAAGGGAGATTTCTCCGACGACAACAGCCCCGTTATAACATACAACAACGAGTCGCACAGCCAGGAGAGTCTCGACAAAGGACTATACAACAAGTTCCGCTACAAGCAGAACACCCACGCGCTTTACACCACATACTCAGGCCGTATCGGGAAGTTTGGTTTCCAGGTGGGCCTGCGCGGCGAGTACTGGACGGTGAAGACACGCTCCTACGGGTATGAGCAGGAGCAGAGCGGTGAGATACCTGCCTACAAGAGCAAGGATTTTTTCAAACTGTTCCCCAGCGCATTCCTCAGTTACGAGATAAGCGACGGACAGGAGATTCAGGTCAACTACACACGCCGCTTGCGCCGCCCCTGGGGAGGACAGTTGAATGACTTCCAGAACATAAGCGACTCCACAAACATATCGTTCGGTAATCCGGGACTCACACCCGAGTATTCCAACGCATACGAACTGAACTACCTGAAGAACTGGAAGAACCACACCCTTTCAGTATCGGGTTACTACCGCACCACTGAGGATGTAATCGAGCGTATCAGTTACAGCAAGGAGCGCATTATCTACACCACACACGAGAACGTGGCAAGAACACAGTCGGCAGGTCTTGAGATTGTGGGCAAGAACAAACTGTTCAGAATCCTTGACCTCACGACAACCGTAAACCTCTTCTACTACAAACTGGATGCCTTCAACTACATCATCGACGGGCAGTCCATCACAGGCAAGGCCGACGAGAACTTCTCATGGAACGCACGCATGACAGCCAGCGTCATACTGCCATGGGGCATAACCATGCAGCTCACAGGACGCTACAACGCCAAGCGCATTGTGGCCCAGGGTTACCGCGAACCGAATTATTCGCTCGACCTCGGACTGCGCAAGATGTTCAACAAGAACTGGAGTATAAGCGTGAACGCACGCGACCTGCTCGACTCGCGCGGTTGGCACAACATAACCGAGAACGACAGCTTCTGGCGCGAGTCGAAAAACTCACGCGGCGGACGCACATTCGGTTTCACGCTCACATACAGTTTCGGCAACATGAAGGCACAAATGCCCAAGCGCAAGCCACAAGAGGTGCCGAGCAGCGGATACGATGACATGGGTGGCGGCATGGGCGACATGTAAGAGGCCGCATGACAGCAGTGCAACAACAAAAGGCGTGGATATGAAATATCTGCGCCTTTTGTTGTGACATCAATGAATTTTTATTCAAAAACATTTCTTAATATCATAAATGTTTGCGAAATTTGGCGCATAATGAACGGTAGAACGCCACAAGCACAAATAACCGACCACAAAAAGACCATAAGAAATACTTAGAAATTCAAACAACTTCTAAAAATGGCAGAACAAAGACAAACACAGAAACTCGACCAGATTGTCGTACGTTTCTCGGGAGACTCGGGAGACGGCATGCAATTGGCCGGCAACATCTTCTCCACAATTTCAGCAACAGTGGGAAATGACATCTGCACTTTCCCCGACTACCCTGCCGACATCCGCGCCCCGCAAGGAGTGCTCACCGGCGTTTCGGGATTCCAGGTACACATCGGAGCCGACAAAGTACTCACTCCCGGCGACAAGTGCGACATCCTTGTAGCAATGAACCCGGCGGCACTGAAGACACAGCACAAGTACTGCAAACCCACAAGTGCCATAATCATCGACAGCGATTCGTTCACCGAGAAAGACCTGCAGAAGGCAGAGTTCAAGACCGATGACCCCATAGCCGAACTGGGCATTACATGCGAGGTGGTCCCCTGCCCCATCACATCATTGTGCCAGGCAACACTTGCCGACAGCGGCATGGACAACAAAAGCATACTCCGTTGCAAGAACATGCTTGCACTGGGACTTGTATGCTGGATATACGACCGCGACCTTACACTTGCCGAGAACATGCTCCGCAAGAAATTCGCAAAGAAACCCGAGATTGCCGAAGCCAACATAAAGGTGTTGCGTGCAGGATATGACATGGGACACAACACTCACACATCCATTTCTCACACTTACAGTGTAGAGAGCGACCCTGCGGCAAAGAAGGGACGCTACATGGACATCAACGGCAACAAGGCCACCGCATATGGTCTGATGGCGGCAGCCGAAAAGGCCGGTATGAGACTGTTCCTCGGTTCATACCCCATTACCCCTGCCACCGACATACTCCACGAACTTGCCAAGCACAAGTCCATGGGTGTGATTACAATGCAGGCCGAGGACGAGATTGCAGGCTGTGCGTCGGCCGTGGGTGCGGCATACGCAGGAGCACTGGCATGTACATCCACGTCGGGTCCCGGCATATGCCTCAAGAGCGAGGCAATAAACCTTGCAGTAATAACCGAGCTTCCCCTGGTCATCATCGACGTGCAGCGCGGAGGACCGTCTACCGGTTTGCCCACCAAGAGCGAGCAGACCGACCTGTTGCAGGCACTTTACGGCCGCAACGGCGAAAGCCCCATTCCCGTAATTGCCGCAACATCGCCCACCAACTGTTTCGACGCGGCCTTCACCGCATGCAAAGTCGCAGTGGAGCACATGACACCGGTAATACTGCTCACCGACGCATTCATAGCCAACGGTTCGGCAGCATGGAAACTTCCCGACATCGAGAGTTACCCCACAATAGTGCCGCCGTACGTGACACCCGACATGCAGGAGGGTTGGAGTCCATACAAGCGCAACCCGGAAACCGACGTGCGCTATTGGGCCGTTCCCGGCACTCCCGGTTTTGCACACCGCATTGGCGGTCTTGAGAAGAGTGCTGCCACAGGTGCCATAAGCAACGACCCCGCCAACCACCACAACATGGTTGAGGCACGTGCAAGAAAGGTTGCAAAAATTGCTGACAACCTGCCGTTGCAGCAGGTGGAAGGCGACAAAGACGCCGACCTGCTGATTGTAGGTTTCGGCGGCACATACGGCCACTTGTGCGAGGCTATGCAGCAAATGCAGAACGAAGGCAAGAAAGTTGCTCTCGCACACTTCGAGTTCATCAACCCGCTGCCACGCAACACCGAGGAGATTCTGCGCCGCTACAAGAAGGTTGTGGTTGCCGAACAGAATATGGGACAATTCGCAGGCTATCTGCGCAGCAAGTTCCAGGGATTGGAATTACACCAGTACAACGAGGTTAAGGGACAACCCTTTGCAGTAGAGGCACTGGTCAATGCATTCACTAAAATAATGGAGGAGTAAAAGATGAGCGAATATAAGGCACAAGATTACAAGTTCGGACAGCCGCGTTGGTGTCCGGGATGTGGCGACCACTCTTTCCTTGGCGCCCTGCACAAGGCTATGGGAGAGTTGGGTGTTGCCCCGCATGAGATTGCAGTAATTTCGGGAATAGGCTGTTCATCACGCCTGCCCTATTACATGAACACATACGGTTTCCACACAATACACGGCCGCTCGGCTGCCATTGCCACAGGTGCAAAGGTTGCCAACCCCGGACTCACAGTGTGGCAGGTATCGGGCGACGGCGACGGCCTCGCCATCGGCGGCAACCACTTCATACATGCAGTACGCCGCAACATAGACCTTAACATGATTCTGCTCAACAACCGCATATACGGCCTCACCAAAGGCCAGTACTCGCCGACATCGGTACGCGGATTCGTGAGCAAGTCATCGCCATACGGCACTGTCGAAGACCCGTTCCGCCCCGCCGAACTCTGTTTCGGCGCACGAGGCAACTTCTTTGCACGCTGTGTCGCTACAGACATGGGCGCTGCAGTAGAGTGCCTCAAGGCTGCGGCAAAGCACAAGGGAGCCTCGGTTACCGAGGTGCTGCAGAACTGTGTAATCTTCAACAACGGCACACATGAGAGCGTTTACACCAAAGAGGGGCGCGCAAAGAACGCCATTTACCTCGAGCATGGGAAACCGATGATTTTCGGCGAGAATCGCGAATACGGACTCATGCAGGAAGGTTTCGGTCTTAAGGTAGTCAAGATTGGCGAGAACGGCATTACCGAGAACGACATCCTTGTACATGACGCACACTGCAAGGACACTACCCTGCACCTTAAACTGGCGCTCATGGAGGGTCCCGATTTCCCCATTGCCCTCGGCGTCATCCGCGATGTGGAGGCAGTGACCTACAACGACGCAGTACATGCACAGGTAGAGGAGGTAAGGAGTGCAAAGAAGTACCATAACTTCAGCGAGTTGCTCGAGACAAACGAAATTTGGGAAATCAAGTAGTATTCCCCCCGACCTAAAAGATTGGGCGCACAAATTTGTGCGCCCAATCTTTTATGTCGGGGGGGACTGACAGCATTCTGCAATGCAACAATTTTTAATTTAACATATTAAAAAGCAGAAAAAAGTTTTCTGGAGAAAAATATTTAACTACTTTTGAACTTGGTAAAACCTATATAAGAATCCATAAAAAAGCATAATTTTTATATAAACCCGAAACAAATCATTAAACTTTAACCAAAGGGATATTTTTGCTTGCAAAAAGCAAGTCGTCCCGAATAAAAAAAGACAATATGAAACTACTTAAATCGGTCGGAAGGTCGCTCATTGCAGCAGCCATCATGGGAATTCCACTTTCCTTCCTGCCCGCAGAGTCAAGGGCAAGCACATCGGTAGTACAGCAGGACCCGCAGTACGGGACGGTGAAAGGAACAGTAAAATCGGACAAGGGCGAAGAGATGATTGGAGCCGTTGTCTACGTTGTGGGCACACAGAACTCGGCATTCGTTGACTTCGACGGTTCATACATCCTCAACAACGTAAAGAAAGGCGCAACTATCCGTGCCACACTCATGGGCTTCACTTGCGAAGACCAGAAATGGAACGGTGGACCGTTGAACTTCGTGATGATTGAGGAAGACAACCAACTCGAGGAACTTGTCGTAACCGCCATGGGTATCATGCGTAAGGAGAAATCACTTACTTATGCTACACAGATGGTAAAGGCCGACGACCTCTTCAAGGCACCCGACGCCAACCTCATCAACTCTCTCGAGGGTAAGGTATCAGGTATTACCATTACTCCAAGTGCCGGTGGTGCCGGTGGTGCATCGAAAATCACTCTCCGCGGTAACAAGTCAATCATGGGTGAGAACGCTCCGCTTATCGTTGTGGACGGTGTGCCTATGACAAACAGCATCAGAGGTCAGGAGAGCAATGCCGAAAACCTGACATATGCAGGTGTATCAGAGGGTAGCGACCCGCTTTCAATGATTAACCCCGATGATATCGAGTCAATGAACGTCCTCAAGGGTGCGAATGCTGCAGCCCTTTATGGTTCGCGTGCAGCCAACGGTGTCATCATGATTACCACAAAGAAGGGTAAAGAGGGTAAGATGGAAGTCACATTCAACTCAAGCACCACATTTGACACCCCGCTGTTAACACCCAGATTGCAGAACTCATACGGTGGTTTTGTAACAACAGATGTCAACGGAAAAGTTACAGAATCCCTGAACTACAACAGTTGGGGAAACAAACTTACAGGAACCGGCACACACGAATTCAATGTTGCCGGAGATAGGGTCTACTTCCAAGAAGCTTTTGTAAACACCGCGCATTTGCGTAACTATGCAAAGGATGATATAAGCGACTTTTTTGCAATGGGTATAAACTCCAACAACTCAATTTCTATATCGGGAGGTACGGAAAAGATCCAGACGTATGCATCCTACTCAAACTCACACTCCATAGGTATGGTTGAAAGCAACCGTTACAATCGTAACACATTCGCATTCCGCCAGAACTACAAATTGTGGGACCGTATAACATTCAATGTAAGTGTAAACTACAATCAGTCAAAGACCAAAAACCGCGTAGGTGGCGGTACTGTAGGCAACCCGATATACCATCTTTACACAACTCCGCGCGACGTTGATATGAACTACTATAAAAACAACTACAAAGCCAACGGAGAGTGGTTATCATCAGGAGTTCTTACCACAGACGAAAACACCAAAGAGCAGATTTATACAGGATCTCAATCATATTATATTGAGAACGAAGATGGCACATATGAAAGGATCACAGACGGTTATGTAGTTTTAAACGGCATGCAGCAACAATATGCATTCCAAGCACCTGGTCTGAATAACCCATATTGGTTGAGCAATATGGCAAATGGGGAAACAGATGAGGAGCGTTTCTCGGCTTCGTTCAACGGAACATTGAAGATTATAGAAGGATTGAACTTGCAGGCACGTGTTTCTATTGACCATTCAAAGTATCAAGACGAAGGTGGCACATATGCGTCTACATGGGGACCAGTAGACATGAACAGATATGGTTCATACTACTTGAACAAGAGCCGTACAAATGAGATATATACAGACTATATGCTTTCATACAACAAGCAGTTGAGCAAAGACTGGTCAATGTCTGCATCGGCCGGTTACGTCGGGCACACCCTTAAGGGAGACGAAAGCAGGACTTGGGTTCCCAATGCTACTATTGACATGGCAGCAGTTGGTCAGAACTTCATCAAACCCGGCGACCCACTACCTATATCAAATATCATCAATCGTTTTGACCCCTCATCCGGCGGCGCACGCGTAACATCAAAGAGCAAGAGCAGCAACTGGGACCAGGCGGCTTTGGTAACAGCACAAATCGGATGGAAGGATGCAATTTTTGTTGACGGTTCATACCGCCATGATTGGTATCGTCCTTTCAAACAGTTCACATACCTTGGTACAAAGGAAAGTTATGGTTACTTCGGTGTAGGCGCAAATGCCATTTTGAGCGATATAATTAAAATGCCATCTTGGTTCACATACGCAAAATACCGTTTGAGTTATTCTGAAGTAGGTAACTCTATCCCCAATGTAGTTTATAGTGCAGTGAGCATTAATGATGTCCTTGGTACTGCAGGTGTATCATCAAGAAACAGATTCACACCTATACCGGAAAAGACCAAATCTTTTGAAACCGGTCTGGAGATGCAGTTCTTCCGTGACCGCCTTACATTAGATGCCACTTACTACAACTCTGCAATGCACAACTCATATCTTGAAATTATGGGTACCAACGGTAAACATCAGCCAGTAAACAGCGGTATCATACGCAATCAAGGTGTTGAACTCACCATTGGTTATGACTGGAAGATAAACCGTAACTGGCGCTGGCAAACAAATGTAAACTTCTCGTACAATCACAACAAAATTGAGGCAACCGCAAAAGACAAGTATGGAAACCACAAAGATATGGCAACCACGCTTGCAAACGGAAAAATCCAGTTATTATACAGAAAGGGCGGTTCATACGGCGATATATATATTACAGACTTCACACGACACAAAAGCGATGTATACAAATACACTGCTTACGAAGGTTACGTTGATGAAAACAATAATTACGTATATGGCGATGTTGTAAAGTACACTACAGAAAAAACTGTGACCACAACTGTCAGAGGAGAAAATGACGGCGAAATGGTAGAAACTGTAGTAGAGACACAGCTTGCCAACAAAGCCGGTGACATCTACATTAAGAACGGCAAGCCATCGCTTGGCGGTTATGCAGTTGTTACCCAGGGTGGAAAGATTGCCATTCGTGAAGCCAACAAGAAATTCAAAAAGTATGCCGGAAACCTAAATAGTCCATACCAGTTATCTTGGTCGAACACATTCACCTACAAAGACTTCTCATTATTCTTGCTGATTAACGGTCGCATAGGTGGAAAGGTTATTTCACTCACAGAAGGATACCTTGACAGATATGGAGCTTCAGAACGTACCGGCGAAGCACGTCTGTACGCAGAGAAGAACAACCTATATATGGAAGACGGACGTCATGCTATGAAAATTAATGACGGACGCGATCTTGTTGCGGTAGAAGACTATTACACATTCATTGGTACAAGCGATGCTGCAAATTATATATACAATGCAACAAACTTCCGTTTGCGTGAATTGTCATTAGGTTACACGTTCCGCAACCTGTTCGGTGAGTTCAAGAACTTGAGCATATCGTTTGTATGTCGTAACCTATTCTTTATTTACAAAGAATCACCGGTAGACCCAGACGTATCACTCTCTACTGCCAATGGCTTGGGCGGTATCGACGTATTCAACTACCCATCAGCAAGACAGTTTGGTTTGAACATAAAACTAAACCTCTAATGTAATGGCAAACAACTATTAACTAACAAAACGAAATTTAGCATTATGAACAAGAGATATTTTTTACTCGCCGGGTTGCTGCTACTTGCAACAATTACAATGCAGTCGTGCCTTGATTATGATGACCCCGGTGATGAGCTGGGTGTCGGTTCTGTTATCGTAGACACAGAACATTATATAGGAAACGTAGATGATATTCCATATTTGAACCAGCCAACAGAAGAAGGTGTAAAAAAAGCAATAGAGACATTAGACACTGAACTTGGGCAGATAACTACCGGACAGTACAATATGCGTGGCGGTAAAGAAGGTGGTACTCCTGCAGGTCACGCATACCAGCGCCAGTACAGTTTGGGTCCCGACCTCTATGCACAATACTTTGTTCTGCCACATAAAGACTTTATGTATGGCTCCCAGACATCTACATATAACGTATCGGCAGAATTCAACAGCGGTCCATTAGGAGCCTACACGATGGCCAAGAATGCTTTTATGCCACTGTTGCACCATCCTATGGTTGATTCTATTCCGGAAATCAAGGCTATCACCTTGTTATACTATTGTATTATAGCACAGGAGAATGCCGACCTTTCAGGCCCGTTCACATACTTTGAGGACAAGCAGAATTCTGAATCTCCATTCGAATACAATACAGTAAGGGATATTTACTATGGTATTGTCGAAAACATTGATACCATTGTAAATTGTCTGAATCACTACCCAAAACGTCCACAGTGGTACAAGGATTTGCTGAATCCGGTTATCAAAAAGAGAATGAAGACCAACGCCTACAATATTGACGGTGAGACCTTGGATTCTTATGTAAGACTAGCAAACTCACTTAAGTTGCGTATGGCAATGCACATTGTAAAGGTTGAACCGGCCACAGCAAAGCGCTGGGCCGAGGAGGCCGTTGCAAGCGGTGTTATTGAAAATACAGAGCAACAGCACGGCATATATCCGACATCATTCCAGCATCCATTCATAGAAATTGCAGGTTGGCAAGGCGACTTGCGTATTTCAGCTTCATTTGAAAGTTTGCTTATGAGTTTGAGACATCCCTATGCCGAGTATCTTTTCTTAAAGAACGGTCACGACATAGTCAACAGGGTAACCGGTGAACTCACTCCGGCAGGTACACGTCTATGTGGTATACGATCAGGTGTCCTTGTAGGAGATGGACAGATATACGCTCTTAATATGCGTCAAGGTTATTCTAATTATGACGCAGCCTTAATTGGCAGAGTCCAACCGCCGCTCTACTTTATCAAATGGGCTGAGGTTGATTTCCTGCGTGCCGAGGGTGCACTGCGTGGTTGGAACATGGATGGACGCGCGCAGTTCTTCTATGAACGCGGTATTGACAATGCTTATCTCGAATACTCAAAACGTGTCAACAGAGGTCAATATAAACAACTTGTAGAAGATTATAAAAAACAGAAAACTCCATGGAAAGACGAAAATGGCAATCCATATGTAAACGTAGACCCTATAGGCGATGGACCGGACTGGGAAAGCGTTACCAAAATTGGCGTAGCCTGGGATGATAGCGAGGAGAATGAGATTAAATTGGAGAAAATTATTACACAGAAATATCTCGCACTGTTCCCACTCTCCACAGAAGCATGGACTGAATTACGCCGCACCGGCTACCCCAAGTTGTTCCCGGTACTAAACACTGATGACGGAGATGGTTCAATAGAACAAGGTGACATGATTCGTCGTATTCCATGGGTTCCAACAGACCCTATCGCTATTGAAATGGTAGAGACAACCGGTATTCCCGCTCTGGGTGGCGAGGACCTGCAGGCAACACGCCTGTGGTGGGACACCCCCGACGAATCAAACTTCTGATACTATTGACAAAAGAACGACCACGGCCGTTCTTTTGTCATATATACCCCATGGCCCCATGGCCGGTGCAGAATGTTTTGAAAAATATCCCAAAAAATTGCATGCATATCTCAAAAAAAAGTTACATTTGCTAAAAGGAAAATGCAGAAAGCAGATACTATGCTGACATTTTTCAAGCATTACTGCCAAGGCACAGAAATAATGCCAAGGGGACTTTTGATTTTGAGACATTTTATTCATTAACTAACCAAAAATTCTGTATTTATGAAGAAACGTTACTTCGCAGGACTTGCGTTGGTCTTGACGCTTTGCGGCGCGCCGACACAGTCAACAGCACAGACCTATTCAGAGACTGCAACTGAAGAGATCTACGATTTCTCGGGATTTTCCGATGAAAATCTTTTAAATCTTTTCTATCAGGCTCTGCAAAATGGTCGCAACTACCCAACAATGGAAGAGTTTGAAGCAGCAGGTATCCAAGCGTCGGACATTGCATTCGTACGCTCACACGTTCGCCGCGCAGAGATTATGAGCCGTGCAGACAGGCTGGTTCCTGAAACATACCAGGAGCGTGACCTGTTCATGAATATCCCTATGGATGTAGGTTCCGGTGGTGCAGCAGGCTACCCCAATGACAAGTTCGCTGCCGATGTATTCTCAATGTGGCAATACACAAACCTCTTCGGTTCATGGAACCACGGAATCTTCCAAGCTCCCGGTGCATGGGTGGACGCAGCACACCGCAATGGTACCAAAATAATGAGTGGTATCAAGTTCTTCGAGAGTTGGACTGCAGGCAGTGGCGACGGTGCATACAGTGCACTTGTAACAAAGAAAGACTCCAATGGAAACTTTATCTACGTAAAGCCACTTATCAACTGCTTGATATTCTTTGGCGCTGACGGTATTAACTACAACTGGGAAGACAACAGTTACACAGATGATAATATTATTGCATTCCACAAGGCGTTATATAAATATGCTGCCGAAGTTGGTTTTGCAGACTACAATAGCGCCATATATACAGCAGTATCAGAATTTGGCGATGAAGATGATGTAAATGCACTTTACGGAAACAAAGAAGGAAGAACACATGCAACAATGCTTAACTATGCCGGCGGCGACTTCTCTTGGGGTATTGGTGAGACGGTTCTGTTAGCCGAGGAAATAACCGGCAGCAGCAAGGATATCTACACAGGTGTCTGGATTGTAAGTATGGACCGTCGTTGGACCGCATTGGATGGTGGCGACTATGGTTATGAAGAGGAAGACCTTGCCGCGGCTGCACACCGTTGTGGAATTTGTCTTTGGGGTGAGCATGGTCAGAGCCGTTTCATGAGTTATAATGCAGGTGACGGTCCATATGACACACAGGGAAACTACCAGAGACTGCTTGAACGTGGTTTTTCAGGCGGTAACCGCAATCCGGCAACACGCCCGGCGGTAAGCACTTCAGGCAACAATTGGGAAAAGGGAGCAGACGGCAAGTTACCACTCTCTACTTTTGCTGGTATTGCAACATGGATTCCCGAGCGTTCTGCAATCCAGGGCGATTTGCACTTCCTCACACACTTCACTCTTGGTAACGGCGACCGTTACTTCTACAAGGGCAAGAAATCACACGCAAGCAGTTGGTACAACATTAGTTCTCAAGACCTCGTTCCAACATACCGTTGGTTGTGCCTCAAGTCTAATACAACCAATCAAGTCAGCAACGACATTGAGGTCAACTATACACACCTTGATGCCTACACCGGCGGTTCATGTATCGAACTCACCGGCGCAGCAACTGCTACCGGCACCGATATAATTCTCTACAAGACAGCTCTCAAGGCTGGCGACGGCGCATACGCGAAGCTTGCCGTAAAGACATTGAAAGAAGCCAAGACTTCGGACCTCTACCTCATTCTCAAGAAGAAAGGTAGCGACGCATGGATGGAGTATTCATATGGCAACGTAGCAGGCAACACATGGGAAGAGAAGAAGATTGACCTCTCCGGCATTGCAAGCGGTGATGTTATCGAGCGTATCGGTTTGCGCGTAAAGGGTAACAACAACGACTATCAGCTTTACGTAGGTAAACTTGAGCTCAATGATGAGAGCACAGTTACTCCTGCAGCTGTAAAGGATGTTGTTGCCGAGGTCAAGAAAGAAACAAAGAATTCTATGACAGTAAAACTCCACTGGGATGTTGATGCAACAGCAATTTCACGCTCTAATTGGGGGTTGGTATATAACGACGAGGCTAACATAAACCACTTTGAGATTCTTTATAAGGTTGGTGAAGAGGGTAAGATTGCCCTTGTAGGTACAACATCACAATGGGCAACACTTGTCCCGAACATCAACTTCAAGAGCGTCAATGATGTTCCTTTTGTAGGTGTGCGTGCCGTTTCAACCGACCTCAAGACATGCTCACCTATCCAGTGGGTAGAGATTACACGTGCTCCACAGGCAAACCTCCCCGACGAGGTAGAGGAGGACACATATGGTGTAAGCGCCATGGATCCTCAGTGTGAGGGCGCTGCCATTGCACGCAAGCAGCGTTATGTTGAGAAAGTTATCACCACAGGTGCTACAGAGAACCTCAACTATTCGGCAAACGGTCCAGTTGCTGACGGTTCACAGTATGCTGATGCACGCGACCAGGTTCTCGTTGTAGAGCAGGGTCAGGAGGTTACAATGACCATCAAGGCTGCAGACTTCGACGACGGTCTGAAGTGGTGCTTTGCCGGCGGTTGGCTTGACCTTGATGCAAGCGGTGACTTCAACCACCCTGGTGCCCCAGAGGATGATCCATTAAGTGAACGTATCTTCTTTGCTGGAACACTTCGTGCAGCTACTCCAGAGTTCCAGAACCCGGGTCTTACGTTCAAATTCAAAGTTCCCGAGGACGCGACTCCAGGCGAAAGCCGTCTACGTATCGTGTTCTCCGATGCATGGTTCGCAGGTATGTTCCTTCCTACAGGTCTTCACGCTAAAGGTTTCTCTATGGACTTCGGTGCTAAGATCGTAGGTAACAACCCAGGGCGTGCAGCAGTTGACACACGTGACCAGGGCGAGGCAGAGCAGCCCGAGGGCGTTGAGGGCAACACATCAGTTGAGGATGTTGTAGCCGGCGAAGTTTCTACAGCCGAGGGCGTTGACGGTGCTATAGTTATCAACAACGCCGACAAGGCATGGATATACACAACTGACGGTAAACTCGTTGAGTTTGTAAAGAACCCTTCACAGGTTGCAGTTGAGCCTAACGTATACCTTGTAAAGATGCAGAAGGACAATGTAATCCGCTCGGCCAAGGTGGCTGTCAAGTAATACAAATATCATAACATACGATCAGTGGTGCGCTCACGTGAGCGCACCACTTTTGTTTGCTCCGTATTTTTGAGTACCTTTGCAAGGTAAATGCAAAACGCAACAGAATTATGCAGAAGATAAAGACACTCAACGGTTTGTTCGCTCTTTCCCCAATAATAGTATTGCTCACGGTATACCTTGCCGGTTCCATGATTGCCGGCGACTTTTACCGCATACCTATTGCTGTGGCATTCATAATTGCAGCCACATACGCCATTGCAATTTCAAAAGGAGACCTTAACGGGCGCATAGACAGTTTCTCAAAAGGCGCGGCAAGCACACGAATAATGTACATGATATGGATTTTCGTGCTTGCCGGGGCATTCGCAAAGACCACCGAGGCCATGGGAGCCATTGACGCCACTGTGACACTGGCACGCAACGCAATACCTGCGAATTTTCTCCCTGCCGGAATTTTCATAGCAAGTTGCTTTGTTTCATTCTCGATAGGAACATCTGTGGGAAGCATTGTGGCGCTTACACCGGTGGTGACTGCCCTTGCCGGGCAAATAGGGTGCGACACTGCCTGGATGGTGGCAATTGTCGTAGGAGGTTCGTTCTTCGGAGACAACCTCTCGTTCATATCGGACACTACCATTGCCGCGACACAGACGCAAGGCTGTTCAATGCGCAGCAAATTCTACACGAACATACTCCTTGTACTGCCCGCCGCCATAACGACTCTGCTCATATACGCCTTCAACGGGAACAGCATTGAAACCACGGGAGCACCCGGAATGAGCCTTGCAACCATACTCAAATGCCTCCCATACCTTATTGTGATTATAGTGGCATTGTGCGGCGTGAACGTGCTGCTGGTCCTTACTCTCGGCATAGTGTCGGCAGCAGTACTGGGCATTGCCTACGGCAGTTTCAACGGCATAGAACTGTTCACTAATATTGGAGACGGCGTAATGGGAATGGGAGAACTCATCATTGTCACAATGCTTGCAGGAGGTTTGCTTGAACTTGTGCGCCTGAATGGAGGACTTGCCTATCTTATACAGGTTACAACTGCTAAAGTCAATTCAAAAAGAGGTGCCGAGTTCGCAATCACTGCGCTCACAGCATTGGCAAATGTGTGCACAGCAAACAACACCATTGCAATACTGTCGGTGGGTGACATATCACGCGACATCGCCAAGCAGTTCAAGATTTCGCCAAGACGTTCGGCCAGTCTCATTGATACATCATCGTGTTTTGTACAGGGTATAATACCTTATGGCGCACAACTGCTCATGGCGTCGAGCCTTGCCGGAGCGTTCATTTCACCAATGGATATAATTCCACACCTGTACTACCCCATGTGCGTGGGGCTTGCAGTTATTGTGTCGATATTTATAAAAAAGAAAAACTGAGTATCTGTTTGTTACATTATTGACAACAGAGGATTTATAATCTATATTTGCATATAAATCAAAAGTAAAATATGAAGAGGTATTTATTTGCACTATTGCTATTCTCTTTTATGGCAACACCTACAGTTGCACAATATTATCCTGTAGACACATTACGATTGAACAAGGCATACAGTGCCATCATTAATGGCCAGAACACTTTAGAAAAACAAACAGAGTTTTTCACAGCATTTCCATCAACCTGGTTAGAATATACATTGACTTACCTGTATTCTCCCGACAAGAGTTTTGACAACCGAATGAGTCAAATGGCTACAGAACATTGTACTATCTTTGGAGATAGTTTATACCTTATAAATGATACCACATACTGCAATAAATACATCAACCTTGTCATCGGACTAAACGACACAGGGGAGAACTGCATAACTCTCCAAGAGAACCTACACGGTACTATGATAAAGTATGGAGATACGATGATGCACTTAATCTCAAAATTAAGAAAAGGGCATCAAATGCAATTCTGGATGTTTTATTGGTCAAGCACTGATGAAACAGCTTGGCGAGAAGAAGTTGTCAATCTAAAAAACAAATACAATAAACAATATCAGAAAGAGGTAAGAATAATGCGACTTGCATTTGAATTCTTTGAAAATGGCATAGATTATCCACAACTACTTCCTCATCTTGAAAATTAGAAGTTTTTTTTGCAAATCGGCAACTTTGTAGCAGAAATAAAAGAGATGAACTGTTTAGATTCTTTGAGAACTACGGAAATGGTGGTATAAAGATAGACATTGATTCTACCGAGAAATGACAAAACCACTGATACGGTTCACCTGCAAAGTCTGGGGGAGGCAGTACCTTATTCGCAAAAATCAAAATAGATTTGTAGATTGTCAAGGAATGCTGTTTAGAGGTTCTTACTCGCTTTTGCTCGTCTAATATTCTACGGCAGTCATCAACCTTAATTGTTTACTTGTATTTTTCTTCAACTCTTGCTTTCATGTCCTTTTGGGCCCAAAAGGACCAAAAAGCCCGGCACAGAGTTCACAAGTCGAATAAAACTTTGCTTGCGAGTTGCA
>JAFQUE010000083.1 GCA_017408685.1 Bacteroidaceae bacterium
TGAAGATGGCAGCAACTGGAAACCTTCATACGACCTAGTTGCCTATAGCTTCTTTAATAATGATGCTGAAACCGATGCTGAAGGGTGGAACAGTGTCGGAAGTTCAATAAGCGGTGGCAATAGAAGTACTCCCTCTTTGCCAGCATTCACTGTTCCTGACAAGGAGGGTGTTTACCGTATGCGTATCAAGCAGGACTGGTGTAATATTGACCCGGACGGTGACGCCGACGGCAAGTTTGGTGACTTTAAAGAAAACGGCGGAGCCATTGTTGATGCCTTACTTGTTGTTGATAATCCTGAAACTGGTATCCATGAGGTGAAAACCGAAAAAGGGAATATGAAAGTCATATATGACTTTGTCGGTCGCAGATTCGATAAAGCGGTAGCTCCGGGTTTTTATGTTGTTAATGGTAAGAAAATTAAAATCAAATGAACAATAACAACGGAAGATTGCTTTCGCTTGATGTGCTGCGAGGCCTGGACCTTATGTTGCTTGTAGGCTTGCAGCCCGTGTTGCGCCTTTTTCTTATTGAACTTGACTGTGAGGCAATCAACGATACTCTTTTATACCAACTTGACCATGCCGAATGGGAGGGATTGCGTGTGTGGGACCTTGTAATGCCGCTTTTTCTCTTCATGTCGGGTGTCACAATGCCGTATTCTCTTCCCAAGTACAGGACGCAGAACGGCAACGGGGCAGTATGGAAACGCATAATCAGGCGCTTTCTCCTGCTTTTTCTCTTGGGAATGCTTGTGCAAGGGAATATTCTTGCGCTTGACCCCGGCAGGATTTATTTATACAGCAATACACTGCAGGCCATTGCTGTGGGTTATCTGCTTGCTGCTCCATTGGTACTTTATCTGAAGCCACGTTATCAGTTGCTTGTGATAGTGCTGTTGCTCATAGTATATTCTTTGCCAATGCATTTGTGGGGCGATTGGAGCCCGCAAGGAAACTTTGCCGCAGAAGTTGACAAGGCGCTGCTCGGGCGGTTCCGCGACGGAAGTGTTGTTGCCGAAGACGGTACGGTGCTGTTTGCTCCATGGTACGACTATACCTGGGTATGGAGCAGCATAACATTCTGTTGTACGGTAACACTCGGCAGTTTTGCAGGGCATTTGACAAAGAGAGGTAACGGTGACCGCGTGTCAACGGCAAAGAAACTGTTTCTTCTGGCATTTGTGCTGTTGGTTGCGGGGTATCTCTTTGGCATGTACCAGCCAATCATCAAGCGCATATGGAGCGCAAGCATGGTGCTGTGCAGTGCAGGGTGGTGTTATCTGTTGCTTGCTCTCTTCTATTGGTGGATTGATGTAAAAGGGCACACAAAGGGGTGGAACTGGTTGCTCTGTTATGGCTGCAATGCAATTACGGCATACCTCATTGGGGAGCTCATCAATTTTCGTGGCATTGCCGCTTCGTTGCTCTATGGAACCGAACAGTATCTTGGCGGTTGGTATCATGTACTGCTTGCAGCATGCAACAGTCTCATAATATTCTTTATACTCAAGTTCATGTACAGCAAAAAACTGTTCCTTAAAGTGTAGTATATTTTCAAAACATTGTTATTTTTGCGGAATACAAAAATAATACTATGGAAAATACCGAACTGACTAAACTTATTGAGAAAAAAGAGATTGTGGGAGTCGATTTCTCGGGCCGGAGACTCGAGGGCATTGACTTTTCAGGTTGTCGCCTTGAACGCGTCAGTTTCAAGCAATGCGAACTTGTACATTGCCGTTTCCGTAAGGCAACAATAGTGTGGAGCGATTTCCGCTATGCCAACATAGAACACGGAACGTTTGAAGAGGCCACCATTGAGTTCTGCGATTTCTACAGGGCTTTTCTCGACGGTGTGATAATATTCAACCGTTCTTCTGTAAGCAACTGCAGTTTCAACAAGACTTACTTCGGCGACTCGGCTATAATAAGGCGCCGGGAACTGCTGGGTGGCCGTATACTGCAACAGGATGAGAAGGCCTACAGGAAATTTCTTGTCGATTGGCACGAGTACGGTACGGGCGAGAGAAAGAATGATGTAAATTCCGTATCGGACTGGAACCCCGAAGAGGCTCTTAAAGGACGTTGGGAAGAGGCCGAGGAAATATACAAGAATTTCAATGCGTTATGGACAGGCAAGGGTTTTATAGCCGACGGCAACTGGGCCTACGTGCGGGGGCGTCGCATGGAACGCCGGCGCATGTTCTTTGAACTGTTCAAGAAAAATGTTTCCCTGTGGAGAAAGATAAAGAATGTATATCACATAATAACCAACCTTTGTTCCGATATACTTTTCGGTTTCGGCGAAAGCATGTCGAGAATGGTGATTACTTATATTGTGACTGTATTTCTCTTTGCATGGGCCTTCAGTTCAAACGTCTCGTTGCTGGAGTATGGCGAGGCGCTCTCTATCAGTCTCAAGAACATGGTGGGCATGGATTCCGATGTTCTGCGCGGCGTGTCGCCGTTGATTGATATGCTCAATATCGTACAGACAACAATAGGTATTCTTCTCACCGGTATCTTCGGTTTCATACTCGGCAACAAGATACGTAACCAATAGTTTATCGTATGCTTCAGACTGCACGTTCAAACCGTTATCATATTGCTCTTTTCGGCAGGCGCAATGCCGGGAAGTCATCGCTTGTGAATTGCCTTGCCGGTCAGGCAGTCTCCATTGTTTCCGATGTCGCGGGGACAACCACCGATACCGTTTGGAAGAACATTGAACTGCCGGGTATCGGAGCGGCAGTAATAGGTGACACGGCCGGTTTTGACGATGAAGGTGCATTGGGTTCAATGCGCGTAGAGGCTACACGCAAGGTGCTCGGTCACATTGACCTGGCTGTACTCCTGCTCGGCGACCCCGACGGTGATATTGCACTTGAAAAAGAGTGGTACGCAACCATGGTTGTACAACAGTTGCCTGTGATTCTGCTTGCCGGCAAATGCGACAGGCAGGGTAGTGCGGAGCGCATTGGAAAGTGGAACGTAATCCTTGGTGCCGATGTAATTCCATTTTCGGCGAAAACCGGTGCCGGGCGCAATGAACTGCTTGCGCGAATGCAGTTGTGCTACAGTCAGGACGAGAACCTTGATGATATAACATATACATTGGTGAAACCCGGCGATACGGTAGTGCTTGTCATGCCACAGGACAAATCTGCTCCTAAAGGACGTCTCATTCAACCGCAGGTACAGACGTTGCGCAATCTTCTTGACAAGCATTGTATTCCCATGTGCTGTGCGCTCGAGGAACTGCCGGCTTTGCTTGCTTCGCTTGCCCGGCCGCCGCAGTTGATAATTACCGACTCGCAAGTCTTTGCGCAGGTGGAACGGCTTACTCCGGAAGGGACACGCCTTACCTCTTTCTCCGTTCTTATGGCACGTCATAAAGGCGATATCGATACTTTTATTGCAGGAGCGGCAGCGCTCCGTTCCATGCCTCCCGACGGCAGGGTGCTCATTGCCGAGGCATGCAGTCATATTCCGCAGAATGAAGACATAGGGCGTGTTAAACTTCCGCGTCTGCTGCGCAAGAAACTGGGCGATGGAGTGGTCATTGAGGTTGTGTCGGGGAATGATTTTCCTTCTGAACTCGGCGGGTACAATCTTGTAATACATTGCGGCGCTTGCATGTTCAACCGGCGTACGGTTATGTCGCGTGTGCGCCAGGCGAAAGCGCAAGGTGTGCCCATTACAAATTATGGCATTGCCATTGCCGCCCTCAACGGCATACTGGAGAAAGTGGCTCTTTGAGACTGTAACCCCTCCGCGCCCTCAATAACATGACATCATTAAAACCATTGATATGCCATGAAACAATATATTGAAATAGAAAACTACGACGCTCTTCAACCGTTGCTCTATCCCGGAGCGGTGCTTGAACATTATGCTTTCCAGAATATTGATTTCGGGCGCAATGCCGTGCAGTGCCGTTTCAAGGAGTGCATATTCTTCGGCTGCTCAATGCCCGACGCAATGCGGGCAGAACTTGGACCCGATTGCTGTGTGCTGCCTGAACTCCCTTCGCCGTTCAATCCGTTCCCGGCACACCTGTACACGCCGGCGGAACTTTACGCAGGGTATGACTACCGTAACCCTTCATCCTTTGAACAGTGCTATGACACACGTATATACAATCATTATATCTCTCAAGGCAAGCAGGCAACCGATGTTGCCGAAACACTTGCACGCTCCCTGCACGACCATTCGGTGAGCGACGCACTGCACGACATGCTGGCACTTTATGATGAGCGGTGTGTTGTTGCTGTAATGGGAGGCCATTCTCTGCTGCGCACCGATGATACATACCGCAAGGTGGTGTTAATTGGAAAGCACCTTGCCGAGCAGGGGTGTCTGCTTGTTACAGGTGGAGGTCCGGGTGCCATGGAGGCTGCGCACCTTGGTGCATGGTTAGCGGGGCGTCACGATTCTGTTGTCGACGAGGCTGTTGCCATGCTGTCGCATGCTCCTTCGTACAAGGACGGTGATTGGCTTCCGTCGGCATTCTCTCTAATGGAAAAACTGCCTCATGTGGGTGGTTGCCGTAGCATTGGTATCCCTACCTGGTTCTACGGGCACGAGCCGGCAACACCATTTGCCACACACATAGCAAAGTATTTTGACAACAGCATACGCGAGGACGGTCTGTTGGCAATTGCAAAAGGTGGCGTAGTATATACTCCCGGTAGTGCCGGTACCATGCAGGAGATATTCCAGGACGCTGCGCAGAACCACTATCTCACATGCGGTTATGCAAGTCCAATGGTTTTTCTCGGCACCAAATACTGGACCGGTTGTTTCCCTGTTTATCCATTGCTGCAGGGGCTTCATGACAGGGGAAATTACAGGAATCTGTTGCTGTCATTGACCGATGAGCCGGCCGAAGCGGTAAGGAAAATAATGGCTTTTCAGCGAAAATAGGTAAATTCTGAATTCTATTTTTTATTCATGAGGCTGACTAAAAAGTCTCTTTTGTTGTTACGCGGTTGTAATGAAAAAGAGATCCATTGATAAAGTTGTCTTGCCGTAACCCACGCGGCACAAACTTTGTCTGTGCTTCGCGTGACCATTTACTGCCAGCATTATCTATACCTGCGGTATTCGTCGCTACGCTCGTCTGATATTCTACGGCAGTCATCAACCTTAATTGTTTACTTGTATTTTTCTTCAACTCTTGCTTTCATGTCCTTTTGGGCCCAAAAGGACCAAAAAGCCCGGCACAGAGTTCACAAGTCGAATAAAACTTTGCTTGCGAGTTGCA
>JAFQUE010000084.1 GCA_017408685.1 Bacteroidaceae bacterium
ACGACCGAGGGATGTTGCTTGCAACTCGCAAGCAAAGTTTTATTCGACTTGTGAACTCTGTGCCGGGCTTTTTGGTCCTTTTGGGCCCAAAAGGACATGAAAGCAAGAGTTGAAGAAAAATACAAGTGAACAATTAAGGTTGATGACTGCCGTTGAATATCAGACGAGCAAAAGCGAGTAAGAACCTCTAAACTGCATTTCCGGACAATCATACAAACCTATTTTGATTATTGGGAATAAGGTTCTGCCTCCCCCCCAGACTTTGCAGGTGAACCGGTATTTCCTTAGCATTCCTAACAGGTGTAAAAAAGTACCCGGCATGGGATTCCCGCCGGGTACTCTGTTTGCAGCCAGTGCTGTTTATTTAACAATTACTTTTCCGTTGTCAACAAATGAACCTTTCTTCTGCAGTGTGAAGTTGTACATTCCGCTACGCAACATTCCTGCATTTATTTCTAGTTGATTCTCGCCTGCTGGGATTGCGCGGCGTTCCACCAGCTGGCCATTTAGGCCTGTTACAATAAGTTCGCGGTCGGCGTCATTATCTCCATCATTTAGTGTTATGGTGATGTTCTCGTTGCGGTCGGCAATAGTGGGACGTATATTCATGCCACGTACATCGCGCACCTTGTTTATTGATGAGCTGTTGCCATTCTTCTTTATTTCGTAGTAAGGGATTACCTCACTATTGGATTGTTCTATGCAAAGATATGTCTTGTCAGACAATTTTACAATATAAGCATTAAAATAATAATCATCGTCTTTGCTGTCATTAACAGGTACTTTGATTTCGTGTAGCACAGTACCATCCTCGCTTACAACTTTACACCCTTCACACCGGTAACTGAATCTGGTTCTTTCTGTATAGTTATATTCGTTAAAATAAGTGATTTCTGTTTGTTTCAGTATTGGGAGCAGGAATTCAAATTTGTCGTCGTCATTAAAGAGGGTCTGCGAAATAGTAGCCAGACATTCAGATTCAGTACCATTGCTAAGGTCAACATACCAGCTGTCTTCCGCTGTGAAGATATTGAATCTGCGAGAAATATATCTTGATATCTCTTCTTTTTCGTCTGCTGAATAATGGAACCTAACATATTGTATGTCGTCATAATCCTTAAAATACCAGCCTTGACTTGGGTATTGGTATCCCCAGTCGAAATACTCACTCTCTACAACGTCATAACTTTCGTAGAGGATTCTTGTTCCATTATATGTGGTCTCAAACAACCTCCCGTCTGCTATCTTGTACGCAATTGCAGCTTCTATATCTTCTTTGTATGCAATATCTGGAATGGTATCTGTTCCAAATACATAATTATAAAAGTTTTCTGTATCGTAGTCCTCGTTAATGCTTATTCTGTCTACTTTTAGTGTTTTTGCGGCATATTCTACTGTAGTCTCCTCGAATTCCTCGAACAGCGGTCCCGAAGTAAACTCTTTAACAGTCTCTAAGTCGGAGTTAATAATCGTGAGGCTCTTGAGTATATTCTTATAAACCCAATTGCCGTTTTCGTCTTTAAATTCACCGTAGTCGCGTTCCGGGTCATAAAGATGAATACCGTCTTTCATGAGTGCTGAATGTATGTAGTTCCCTAATCTTACATTACATTCCTTCTTGAAGTCAATAGACTGCGCCATTGTGCTAATGGCGACCGACACTGCTGCTAATGCCAATGTGGCCTTGCGTAAAAATGTTTTCATATTGGTTAAATGGTGCTCCTGCAGTCCAAGAGAGCAGTTAGTGTAAAAAAAAGAAACGTGAACTGCAAAACCATTTCTTAAGTTGAGGTCCTGAGAATTACCTTTAGCACAGAATGGAGATAGCAGCCCACGTCATATGACGTGAGAACCACTATGCTTTCCTTGTGCTAAATTCGAAATTTCTCAGGTTTCAACTTAACAAGTAGGCATAACGCTTCTTATATACCAGTATGTCCTGGAGATGAGAGAACTCATTCCAATGGCAAATATAATATTTTTTTTTCAGTTGTAACCAATTACTTGTTTTTTTATATAATAAGACTTGTCCTTGATTATTGCCCCAACATCCATACAGCAATGCGGTCCAGGCATGCCTGGACCGCATTGCTGTATGGATGTTGGGGCTTACGGGTGCACGAATGTGCCAATCTCCTCGCCTTCCATTACTCTCTTCAGGTTGCCTACTACATCCATGTTGAATACATAGATTGGTAGATTGTTTTCGCGGCACATTGCAGTGGCGGTGATGTCCATTACCTTTAGACCGCGCGAGATGACCTCGTCGTATGTGATGTCCTGGAATTTGGTTGCAGTGGGGTCCTTCTCGGGGTCGGCGGTGTATATGCCGTCTACGCGTGTACCCTTGAGCATAACGTCGGCCTCAATCTCAATGCCGCGGAGCGATGAACCCGTATCGGTGGTGAAGTAGGGGCTTCCTGTGCCGGCAGCCATAATCACTACCATGCCTTGTTCCATTGCTTCAATAGCCTTCCACTTTGTGTAGAACTCGCCTACCGGTTCCATGCGTATTGCTGTGAGTACCTTGTTTGGCACTCCTGCAGCACCAAGGGCCGAACTGAGGGCAAGACTGTTGATGACTGTTGCCATCATGCCCATCTGGTCGCCTTTCACGCGGTCAAAACCTTTTCCGGCACCCGTGAGCCCGCGGAAAATGTTGCCGCCGCCGATAACAATGCCTATCTGTACTCCCATTGCCGCAACCTCCTTAATCTGCGCCGCATACTCGTTGAGGCGTTTTACATCAATTCCGTAACCTTGCTCACCCATGAGGCTCTCGCCGCTGAGTTTCAAAAGAATTCGTTTGAACTTTGCCATAGTAAGTATATGTTTTAGAGATTATATCTGTGATTATTTCTGTAAATATATGACAAAATCTTAAATAATGCTATAATTACGGGCAAAAGGTTGAGGAAATTCCTGTTTGACAAAACTTTGATGTAACTTTGCACTTGAACATGGCCCTTTATTAACCGCAAGGGCCTTAAACGAACAGATATGAGATTCTTCAGAAACCCGAACGTGACCATTGCAATATTTGCTGTGTATATGGCAGTGATGTATATAATTCTTCTGCCCAAGAATAATGAGATGTCTACTGTGGAAAAGTGGGTGAATGTTGGCGTGTCGGTTGTTGTGCTGGCGCTTTTGTGGGTGTTGCTGCGTAAGCGTGAAAAGTTGCGTCGTGAGCGCGAAAGGGATATGGAAGAGAAACGAAACAGTGAAAGGCTTAAGCCTTAGGCAATATGAGCAGCGGCTGGTCACGCGTGACCGCATGGGGCGCTAATGGCGATTGTTTCCAAAGGTATATTAGTAAGTTTGAAGTACAGGAATAATACAAAAGGACTCGCATATGCGAGTCCTTTTGTATTATTCCTGGTTCTCCTTATATAATAGCCAGCCTCCGGTCTGTATGGCGTCAAGGTTCAATGCGTACCCTGTTGCGCTGTAGGCATTGAGTGTGCCGCCGGCGATTGTGATAGCGGTTATTGCATTGAGTGCGTTGTCGTGTGCACTGACAACAACCTTGCCTCCGCTCATTGTTATGTTGCCGGCTGTAATGCCACGGCTCTTCTTGTCATCGGCAATCTCGGTGTAGTTGTCACCTGTGGCAATGAGGGTTGTCTCTCCGCCGTCTATTGTCACCTCGGCGTTGCAGTTGATACCTTTGGAACCCTTTCCGTTGCACTCGATGGCAATCTCTCCCCCGGAAATATTCAAATTCCCGTTGCATTTTATGCCACCCGCTGCTGTCTCGTCGGCAGTGACTGTGCCGCTTGCCACTCCTGTAACTTTGCCGCCACTGAATGCTATTGCACCGTCGCAGTTGATAATTTTTGAACCATTGCCCTTAGTCTCGGCCTGAATTATTCCTCCGCTCTGTGTGTAGTTGCGTGTGACCTTTATGGCAGAACTCTTGTCGTCGGTCGTTGCAATCTTTATAAAGCCGCCCTTTATGTATGCGTCGGGAATTACAGCAGGGTCGGGCACAGGTTCCTCATATTCCACCTTTATGCCTTCTCCGCCTGATTTTATATCAATTTTGCCGGCCTCAATGGTGAGTGTACCTTCGGTCAGGTCAATGCCGTTGCCGGTTGCGTTTATGGTGATTACCGGTGAAATAGTTTTGGTACGGCCAATGATGAACTTGTCCTTTGTGCGGAATCCGTCTTTTGCTGCCTCAAGGATGTTTATGTTGCCGCCGCGTACTCTTATGTAGTCGTCGCTGCAGATTGCATGACCGCCAAGGCTCTTGACATTGAGTGTGCCTGTGCCGTTGAATATGAGTTGTCCTTCACTGAAGAGTGTTCCTTTCTGGTCCTCCTCGCTACCGTCTGTTGCTATCACAGGCGAGTTGTATGTTGCACCGTCGCATAGAGTGTTGGTTGTACCTTTCTGCAATGTGAAGTATACGGTCTTGCCACTTTGGATGTTTATTGCCGGTCCGGTAGGGTTGGTGAGGTTCACGCCAACGGCTGTTATCTGGAACTTCTTGGTGCTGTATATCTTGAGTGAACCGTTACTGCATGTCCCTTTAAGTTTGTAACCGACATTGCTGCGTACAGAGTTAATGACAATATGCCCGCCGTTTATTGTTGCCGTAATATCGTTTGGGAGTGAACTTGTTGTTACTCCGACTTCGCTGAATGTTATGGTGATTATGCGGCCGGTAGAGAAATTGAAATTTTCGACAAAATCGCTATACTCGTCGTCCAACTCATCTGTTGGAATCTCCTCTGTTATTTCGTTGAAATTTTCTTTCTCTGTGGTGTCAAAGGCAACAGTGGGTTTGAGGTTATATGTGAGTTCTCTTCCTTGATTGGATGACGGGGCGATATTCTTTATGCCATCGGTACAGAAACGGCTTGCAATGGTGCTCTCCTTGTCATTGGTAAGTTGTATGTCAATGAGCCTTTGCTCCTCGTCGAAAGTTATGTCACCCGCTTTCTCGGTGTCTATCGCCTGATATGTACCGTCGTTGTTGTTCACATAAAGCACTTGGGCCTGCATTGATGTGGCAATGAGCAGGCATGCTGTAAAAAATGTCTTTCTCATCGTCTTATGATTTTTGCGGTTCTATCATTCGCTTTTACAATGTATATGCCTTTGGGTAGGTTGGCAATACTTATTGTTGCATAATCGGCGCCAAGGCGTGTACAGAGTACCTGATTACCCACAACGTTGTATATGGTTACCTGGTTGCCGGCTTCGCAGTTTACGGCAATTTCGTCACTTGTAATGTATGTGACAAGTCCTTTGTTGCCTGCAATAATTTTGTCTATTGCTGTGTGGTCGCCGAACGATATGCGGTTTATGACGGACATCTCATTGCTGCTTGTTGTGCCGTCGTTCTGCTCAACGGTGACTGTTGTGCCGTTGAAGGTGATTTGCTTCAGATTGTCAAGGTTTATGACTTCGTTGCTGCTGTCCTCCTTGTCTATCAGCATTTGTTGTGCTGCAGCAGGCATTGTGGTTGCAATGGCAAGCAGTATAATGGAAAAAACTTTCTTCATATGTCTGTTTTGTTTACAGGTCTATTGAATATCCCAAACCAATGGCATGTCCTCTGGGCTTGTCATCGTCATTGTCGTGCTGGAAAAGGTAGTATAGGGATACCTTGTTGTCCTTGTTTATCTTGTATGTAGCGCCCAAACGGTAGCGTAATCTGTCGAACCCTTTCCACTTGTCAAGTCGTGTGTAAAGTTCAACCGAGGCGAATGGCGTGATTTTGCAGTTGGCGATATCCCATTTTGCCGTCAGGCGTGAACGCAGGGTGAGGTTCTCTTTTGCCTCTTTTTCATCGGGAACTATCTCTTTGATAATCAGGTACGGTTCAGTTTCATTGTCATTATCATCGAAGTTTTGTTTCCAACGGTATTTTGTCTCGTCTGTTGTGGCAGAGTTGATGTATGTATACTGCAGGCGTTCGCGCAATGAGAATTCTACACGGCCGACCTTATACTCACCGGTAAGAGAGAAGTGGGCACGGTGACGGTCGGCCCAATATCCGTTGTCGATGTTGTAGTCATAGAATGTGCCGATACCGTCAACAACAAGCGGGTCGTCAAATTTTGTCTTCTTCTCTTCGGGGTTGTAACCGTATATGAATATATATCCTGCACTTGCTTTGAACCAATCTGTAATTTTGCATGTTGCTCCGGCACCTACCGAAATGCGTTCAACAGCACCAATGTTGTCGACTGTACGGTGTTCTGCCTCAAAGTCGAGTTTTACTCTTTTGCTTATTTTGGCGGTTGCTTCAACTGTTGTCCACACACCGAATTCGTCATCGGTCTGTGCGTTTGCACTGAATGCCGGCGCAAGGATAAATACTGCCGATAGCAGAAATGCCATTGCTGTTTTCTTATTCTTTGAGTTTGTATTCATCTGTTGGAGTCTTTAATGTTGTATCTACTGAATTGTTTGCCGCATTGCTTCTATAGTACATCTTGACTATGACTGCGTCCTTTAGGAAATCGATGGCACCGACCTCAACCTTCTCTATTTTGAGTCCTGTGCGCTTTTCAAGGTCGGCAATGAGTTCCTCGCGCTTGTCGGGAGTTATGAGGTTTACGTTGTCGTACTTGATGACCTTGTATGAGTAGTGGCTAATGAGCAACTTGCTCTCGCAAATCCAGATTGAAAGAATGAAGAGCAGGTTGATGATGATGACCTCGCCTATGCTCAATTCGCTCACTGTGAGTCCGTTTATTGCGCTCAGGGCTATGATGATGAACAGATAGGTCATCTCTCTGATTGCCACCTGCTCGGTGCGGTAACGTATGATACTGAATATTGCAAAGAGACCCAGTGCAATGCCGGCCTTGAGTTTCACGTCGCCAAGCACGTATATGAGCATGAAGGTGCTTATGGCTATGAGCACGTATGTGAAAAAGAACTCTCCGCGTTTGCATTTAGGATAATAGAGACAACGTACTACAATGAGTATTGCTATCAGGTTTATGAGGAATGCCAACAGCAGTTCCTTTACATGGACTGTGTCTATGAATTCGTCGCTCTGGCGTTTCTCCTTAACCGACACCGACATCTTTTCATTTTTGTTGTCTTTATCATCGTCGTAGTCAATGAATATGTTTGTGGTCTCGGTTTGTGAGTCGTCAAATTCGTCGGCAATTGTTTCCGCATTGGCAATAATTGCCTGATGTCCGGTTGTAAGCTCCTGTGCATGCATGAATGTTGTCATGCATAACAGTAGCAGTGTAGTTAATAGTCTCGTCTTCATATGGTTTTATTGTTTGTTTTCCATTTTCTCAATCATCCTCAACCTTTCCTTGAAATTATTGCGCTTCAGTCCGCTATGGGTGAGCGCGCTGCCTATACAGTATTTGCTGAACCCTGAACGCTTTATGCGTGCCTCGCGCAGGAGGTCAAGGGCCGGGGAGGGTACATTTCCGTCGCGCTTCAACTCAATGATTGCCACCCGGTCGAGTGTGTCGCGCCCGTCACTTTTCAGGTGGTGGAACCTCAGATTGAAATCTATTGTAAGGCGCTCGGTCTTTCCGTAATTCACCAATGTTATGCGGTTGAACCAATTCTCTATTACCGGCGAAACCTCCTCAAGCCTGTACCAGGCGACTTTGCCGAGGAAAGGCACAACGTTTTCTCTCTCGCTGTGGAGCGTGTCCACGCCACCAACCGTTATGCGTTTTTTCTTGGTGCGTCCGTGGTTGTTCTTGTTCTTCACCTCAAGGAACGTGTCGTTGCTGTCGAGGTATGTGCGCACTCTTATCTTCTCCCTTACGCAACGGCCGGCATGGTGCATGCGGTACATTTCGTAATTTGCGGTGTCAAAGTATGTGGTGTGGTATTCGGCAATGCGCTTGTCACCTATCTGCTGGATGAAATATTGCCCATTGACGGCTGTGAGGAATGAGAGCAACTGCTCCAGTGTGGCCACGAACTTGGTATCGGTCCGGTTCATGAGTTTAATGCCCGACATCTCTTCAAGAGTAATCGGGGGTAACTGTCTGGTCTTTTCTGCTATTCTACCGGTCATCCTGCAAATTGTGTGGTTTACTGCAAAGATATGTAAAAAAATGACATGGCCGCCAATATTGTGTATTTTATATCAATATAACAAAAAATCTATAATAAAGACACTATGTTTGCGCATGTATTTGCGGTTTTTGCTTATCTTCGCCTTGTATGAACTTGCAATAAATTGAGTTATGGATGTAAAGGAGATAATCGACAGGTTTTACCCTTGTGATGATGAACTGAAGACTATATATATGGCTCATGCGAACGCGGTAGCCGGGTTTGCACTCGAACTTGCCGGGTGTCATCCCGAGTTGGGGCTTGACAAGGAGTTTCTTTACGAGGCGGCAATGTTGCACGACATAGGCATTTTTCTCACCGACGCTCCACGCATACATTGCCATGGAAAGGAAGAGTATTTGTGCCATGGTTATCTTGGTGCATGCCTGTTGCGTGAATTGGGGCTTGAACGCCATGCACGGGTGTGCGAAAGGCACACGGGGACCGGGCTCTCAAAAGAGGTAATCCTTAAGAATGGGTGGAACTTGCCCGCCGAAGATTTTCTGCCCGAGACACTTGAGGAGCAACTGATATGTTTTGCCGACAAGTTTTTCTCAAAAACCAAATTCCTGCATGAACCGCGTACGTTCGCGCAGGTTGTGGAGAGTATGCAGAAGATTTCTGATGATTCCGTAAGGAGGGTCAATGAGTGGGCCGGAATGTTTATGTAAATATGCAAAAGTGTGTATTAAGGAGCGCTTTTTTGTCTTAAAATTAAAGAATACTCCTTTTTATTTTGTATTTTTGTAAATTATTTTAGAAGTAGTCCTGTTTTGGGCACATTATAGATGAATTTGAACCGGAGCAATATATCCTTATTACTGCTGTTGCTGCTGGCTGCCTCATTGGGGTTGCCGTCGGTGTTGAGCGTGCATGCAATGCCTTCGATGGTGTGGAGCATGCCTTTGGGTGTATTCTCTGCCGACAGCATGACTGTTGCTGCCGACAGCATTACGCTCCCCGACAGTATTGCGGTTGGTGCCGACAGTATTGCAACCGATTCCACAGGGAAGAAGGAACCTCCTGAAGACGCTATTGACGCACCGGTATTCTATGAGTGCGCCGACTCAATGGTGTGGTCGCGCAGCGGCAATGCCTATCTGTATGGTTCGGGCAAGGTGCGTTACGACAAGATTGAACTCACTGCCAATGTCATAAAGATGAACATGGACAGCAGTGTGGTACATGCTTCGGGAAGCATAGACACAGCCGGAATAGTGACCGGGTTGCCGATTTTTATGGATGGCGGTACACCGTACGAGTCGGACCGGATGAGGTATAACTTCAAGAGCAAGAAGGGTTTTATCAACAATGTCTACACCCAACAGGGCGACGGTTTCATAATGGGTGGCATGGCGAAGAAAGATTCCGCGGGGATTTTCTATTCGCAGGACGGAAAATATACCACATGTGACGCCGAACACCCTCACTTCTATGTGAAACTTACCCGCGCCAAAGTACGTCCCAAAAAAGATGTAGTCTCGGGTCCGCTCTATCTTGTGGTCGAGGATGTTCCGTTGCCGCTGGCTCTGCCTTTCGGATATTTCCCGTTCACGAGCAGTTATTCTTCGGGTATTATAATGCCTACATTCGGTGATGAGACAGAACGCGGATTCTATTTGCGTAACGGCGGATATTATTTTGCGATAAGTGACAAGATAGACCTCCGCCTTACCGGCGAAATCTTTACAAAAGGTTCATGGGGCGTTGAGGCTGCTTCTACTTATGCCCTGAGATACAAGTTCTCAGGTAACTTCAATTTCAGTTATCTTGTAACAGTGAATGGCGAGAAGGGTTTGCCCGACTACGCTGTGGGAAAGAACTTCCGTGTCCAGTGGACTCATCGTCAGGACCCCAAGGCGCTTCCGAACACGAACTTCTCGGCCAGTGTCAACTTTGCGACATCCAGTTACGAGCGCTCGAACCTGAGCAGTCTTTATAACCCTGTGCTCAACTCCCAGAGTGTGAGAACTTCGAGTATCAGTTATTCGCACACGTTCCCCGGTATCGGCCTTACGCTCTCTTCCACAATGAACATATCGCAAAGTGTGCAGGATTCAATGCTCTCCCTTACATTGCCAAACCTGAACGTGTCGTTGACAAAGAAGTATCCGTTCAAACGCAAGAAGCGTATGGGCGAGGAACGTTGGTATGAGAAAATCTCATTGTCGTACAGCGGTCAGTTGAGCAACAGTATCAGGACAAAGGAAAACAAGGTGTTTGAATCGAACCTTGTGAAGGACTGGAGGAACGGCGTGAAGCATAATATCCCAATCAATGCCACATTCCAGTTGTTCGACTTCATTAATATTACACCAAGTTTCAATTATACCGAACGCTGGTATTTCCAGAAGGTGAACCAGGAATGGAACTATGAGACCAATAAGGTTGCGCGTGATACCGTTCATGGTTTCCATCGTGTATATAACTATAATCTTTCTCTTTCGGCAAACACCACGCTCTATGGTTTCTATCAGCCGGCGGGTTTCCTGAAGAAGAGCAGGGTGCATACAGTGCGTCATGTGTTCAAACCGTCAATCTCATTCTCATATGCTCCTGATTTCGGCGAACATCATTATGGCTACTATGACACCTATGTGTATACCGATGAAAAAGGCGAGGCGCGCACGGTTGAGTATTCTCCATATCAAGGCAGTCTCTACGGCATTCCCTCGAAGGGAAAGACTGGTAGCATATCAATGAGTGTGAGCAATAATGTGGAGATGAAATGGCGCGCAAAGAACGATTCATTGAAGAAGATAAGTATCATTGATGAACTCGGTGCTTCGTTGTCATATAACCTGGCAGCCAAGACAAGGCCTTGGAGCAACCTCTCCACGCGTTTGCGTCTGAAACTGACCAAGAGTTATACTTTTAGTTTCAATGCCACGTGGGCAACCTATGCCTATGCTTTCAATGACCGTGGGCAGGTGGTTGTCGGTGACAGGACCGAGTGGTCCTATGGTCGTTTCGGCCGTTTCCAGGGTATGAGTCATAACCTCTCATACACCTTCAACAATAGTACGTGGGGTAGAATAAAGGATTTCTTCAAGCGTGACAAGGATGAAGAAGAGGAGGAGGGGTCCGGCAAAGACGGTGAGATGGCCGATGTTGATGAGGTTGCCGGTAAGAAGAACGACAAGTCGCTGAGGTCTTCCAATTCGTCCAAAGTACAGAATGCCGAGGTGGACGAGGATGGTTACATGCCTTTCAAACTGCCGTGGAACTTTACGGTTTCTTATGGTATAACAATGGCCGAGAATACTGCGGCAGAGATTGATATAAAGACCATGCGTTACCCATACAGGTTTACGCAGAACCTGAACTTCTCGGGTAACATAGGAATCTCGGACAATTGGCGCATTAACTTTACATCGGGTTATAACTTTGAATTCAAGAAACTCACCACGACAACGTTGCATATATCGCGCGACCTTCACTGCTTTGAGATGTCCTGCGGAATTGTGCTTGCGCCGTATACATCGTTCAACTTCAGTTTCCGTGCGACATCGCAGTTGCTTGCCGACGCCCTCAAGTGGGACAAACGCAGCAGTTACAGCAGCAATGTGGAGTGGTATTGATATCATCCGCCTGGTAAAAGCAAAAGACCGCAGTTCGCTGCGGTCTTTTGCTTTTACCAGACAATTTCTTGCTTGCCATGTTGGGCAAGGTATCTGTTTGCTGTGCTGAAGTGGTGATTGCCGAAGAAACCCTGATAGGCCGAAAGCGGGGAGGGGTGTGGCGATGTGAGTACCAAATGCCTGCTGCGGTCTATGAATGCACCTTTCTTTTGGGCGTAACTGCCCCAAAGTATGAATACAATGTTCTCCCTTCGGTTGGCGAGTTCGCGAATGGCGGCGTCGGTGAATTCTTCCCAACCGCGTCTTTGGTGTGAACCGGCCTGGGCGGCGCGCACTGTGAGTGTGGCATTCAGCAGCAACACTCCCTGGTCACTCCATCGTGTGAGGTCGCCGTCATTGGGTATGGGGGTGCCGGTATCACTCTCAATCTCCTTGAATATGTTGAGCAGCGATGGTGGGAATGGCACTCCTTTGTTGACCGAGAAGCACAACCCGTTGGCCTGGCCGGCCCCATGATATGGGTCCTGCCCCAATATCACTACTTTCACATCGTTGAACGGGCAGTGGTCAAAGGCGTTGAATATGAACTTTGCGGGTGGGTAGATTGGAGTTGCACCTGCATATTCTTCTTTCACGAACGAAGTGAGGCGTTTGAAGTAGTCTTTTTCAAATTCAGCCTGCAATACTTCCTTCCAACTTGCATGAATCCTTACATCCATGGTGCATTATATAATAGGTATATTCATTTTGCGGCATTGTTCGCGCATTTCGGCAGGCCAAATGCTTGACTGTATTTCGCCAATGTGTGCCTTTTTCAACAGCAGCATACACAGACGTGACTGTCCAATTCCGCCGCCTATGCACAATGGAAGTTCGTCGGCGAGCATACGACGGTGGAAATATAGGTTTTTACGTTCTTCCTTGCCCGATTCCTTGAGTTGGCGCAGCAGTGCTTCCTTGTCCACGCGTATACCCATTGACGATAGTTCCACGGCCTTGCCCAGCAGGTCGCTCCAAATGAGCAGGTCGCCGTTGAGGCCATTGTAACCGTCTTCGTTGGCAGTGCTGTAGTCATCATAGTCGGGCGCACGGTTGTCATGCGGTATACCGTCCCCTAGTTTTTCACCTATACCGATAATGAATACAGCTCCGTTTTCGCGTGTGAATTTCTCTTCACGCTCTTTGGCAGTGAGGTCAGGATACCTCTTGCGGAGTTCTTCGCTGTGGATGAATGTTACTGAATCGGGTAGTGAGGGTTTCAGTTGCGGATAGTTTTCGCTGAGTGTGAATTCAGTGTGCAGGATTGCCGAATATATGTCTTTTACAATCTGCTTCAGGAACTTTACATTGCGCTCACTGTTGTCTATGACACGTTCCCAGTCCCACTGGTCAACGTAAAGGGAGTGCAGATTGTCCAGTTCTTCGTGTGCTCTTATGGCATTCATGTCGGTATAAATGCCGTAACCGTGAGGAATGTTGTATTCGGCAAGTGTGACACGCTTCCATTTCGCCAGCGAGTGTACCACTTCGGCTACAGCGCCGTTCATGTCCTCTATTGGAAAACTGACTGCGTTCTCAAAACCGTTGAGGTCATCGTTGAGACCGGTACCTTGCAGCACGAACAGTGGTGCTGTCACACGTCTCAAACGCAATGTCGATGACAGGTTGAGTTGGAAAACCTCTTTTATCTGTTTAATGGCCAACTCTGTCTGTTTAAGGTCGAGCAGCGGTGTGTACTCCGATGTAAGTTTGTATAGTTTCATTATTCGTGTTTCTTTTGACAAAATGTCGTTGTTGTTTCTGTTGTGGGTTGCAAAATTTTGCTCTTTTTGCTTTTGTTGTTTGCAAAATTATCGCAAATGTAGGGTAATAAAATGCAATATGCAAATAAATGCGGACTTCTTTGCCTGTTTCTGCTGCTGTTTGTGAATATTTTGTCATTACGTGTGCTCGTTTGTCGTCTTTTTTTAGTATCTTAGCACCCGTAATGGAAACGAGGTCCTGTAGCTTAGCTGAATAGAGCATCAGATTCCGGTTCTGAAGGTCGTGGGTTTGAATCCCACCGGGATCACACCAAACAGCAAGGGAAGCAAAAATTTTTGCTTCCCTTGCTGTTTGGTGTAGGTTGACGTCGCTGCTTCTTAATATGCTCTTGCAAAGAGTACTCGGCGTGCCGATGGTTTGCCTGTAACCATGCATGTACCTGGGGTCTCGTCCCAACCCAATGGAATACAGCGTATTGTTGCCTTTGTCTCGTTCTTTATCTGTTCCTCGGTCTCGGGCGTGCCATCCCAGTGTGCCAGGATGAAACCGCCCTTCTCAATCTCGGTCTTGAACTCCTCGTATGTGTCTACGCTGCGTGTGCATGCCTCGCGCATTGCAAGTGCTTTTGCGTGGAGGTTGTTCTGTATATCGTCGAGTAGTTGTTTTACATACTCTACAATGCCCTCAATCTGGCGTGTCTCCTTCTCGAGTGTATCACGGCGCATTACCTCTATTGTGCCGTTCTCAATGTCGCGGGCACCAAGTACAAGGCGCACGGGAACACCCTTCAATTCGTATTCGGCGAACTTGAATCCGGGGCGTTTGTTGTCGGCGTCGTCAAACATCACGGTAATACCCAGTTTCTTGAGTTCGGCAATCATGGGGTCGGTCTTGCTCTTTATTATGTTCAACTGTTCCTCGTTCTTGCAGATGGGTATTATTACAACCTGGATTGGTGCAAGCGCCGGTGGAAGTACAAGGCCGTTGTCGTCGGAGTGTGTCATGATGAGCGCGCCCATGAGACGGGTAGAAACGCCCCAAGATGTAGCCCAAACATATTCAAGGTTATTGTTCTTGTCAACAAACTGTACGTTGAACGCCTTGGCGAAATTCTGTCCCAGGAAGTGCGATGTTCCGCACTGCAGTGCCTTGCCGTCCTGCATCATACCTTCGATGGTGTATGTGTCAAGGGCGCCGGCAAAGCGCTCGTTGGCACTCTTGACACCCATTACAACAGGCAGGGCCATGTAGTTGTTGGCAAAGTCGTTGTATACATGCAGCATTGTGCGTGCCTCCTCTTCGGCCTCTTCGCGTGTTGCGTGGGCGGTGTGTCCTTCCTGCCAGAGGAATTCGGCTGTGCGCAGGAACAGGCGTGTGCGCATTTCCCAACGCATTACATTTGCCCACTGGTTTATTTTGATAGGAAGGTCGCGGTATGACTGTATCCAGTTCTTGTATGAACTCCATATTATTGTCTCCGAGGTGGGGCGTATAATCATCTCCTCTTCAAGCCTGGCAGCCGGGTCCACTACAACGCCGCTGCCATCCTCGGCATTCTTCAAGCGGTAATGGGTCACTACGGCGCACTCCTTTGCGAATCCTTCGACATGTTCCGCCTCGCGGCTGAGGAAGGATTTGGGAATAAGCAATGGGAAATAGGCGTTTACATGCCCGGTCTCCTTGAACATGTCATCAAGCACTCTCTGCATTTTCTCCCATATGGCATAACCATAGGGCTTTATTACCATACATCCTCTCACGGGTGACTGTTCGGCAAGGTCTGCCTTGAGTACAAGGTCGTTGTACCACTGCGAATAACTCTCGCTGCGTTTAGTAAGTTCTTTTAACTCTGCCATATATTTTATCGTTTATTGTTTCTCTATTTTTTTTGCACGTTTTTTTGCACGCAGACGCGTGCGTGCCATACTATCTGCAAAATTACAAAAATATATTCATATTCTTGTCTTAATCCATGAATTTGAACTCTCTTATAATTGAATTTTCTTTCCATTGTCATATTTTATTACAATGTGGCGTTGGTATTTCCTTGATATTTGTTAACTTTGCAAAAGTTTTTACAGGTTTGCTGCGGACTTGAATGGTTCGGCAGTCCGGAGTCGGGAAGTTTATTTTTATTATAATCAATTTTTATTTATGAAAAGGAATTTTGTAAAATCATTGTGTGTGGTACTCAGTGCAGCAATGCTTCTAACCGGTTGTGCAACATGGAACAATACAGCCAAAGGTGGCGTCATTGGTGCTGCGGGTGGTGCTGCAGGCGGTGCCGCTATCGGTGCGCTCATAGGCAAGTTGACCGGTAATGTAGGTGTTGGTGCTGCTATTGGTGCAGGTGTAGGTACTGCTGTAGGTGCAGGTACCGGTGTTATAATAGGCCGAAGAATGGACAAGGCTGCGGCTGCTGCAGCGGCTATCGAGAACGCAAAGGTCGAGACAGTGACCGACGCCAACAATCTTACAGCAGTTAAGGTTACATTCAGTTCTGGTCTCATGTTCGATACAAACAAGTATAACCTCAAGAGAAATGCAATGAACGACCTCAATGATTTCTCTAATGTGTTGCTTGAGTTTGCCGACGCTGACGTTGCTATCTTTGGTCATACCGATTCTACAGGTTCAGACCAGATTAATGACCCACTTTCAGTGAACCGTGCCAACGCTGTTGCCGACTATCTTCTTTCAAGAGGTGTTGCCCCAACACAACTCAAGACTGTAGAGGGTAGAGGTTCAAAGGAACCTGTTGCCGACAACGGTACTTCTGCCGGTCGTGCTGAGAATCGCCGTGTGGAGATTTATCTCTATGCCAGCGAGGCGATGATTAATGCCGCAAACAACGGTGCTTTGGAGTAATTCAAGAACAAGAGGGGCTTTTAAAGGCTCTGTTTTACACGCAAGGCGAGCAGGAATATTCCTGCTCGCCTTGCGTGTAAAACAGAGCCTTTAAAAGCCCCTCTTGTTCTTGAATTACTCCAAAGCAC
>JAFQUE010000085.1 GCA_017408685.1 Bacteroidaceae bacterium
CAATGGCAGCTCCTGCGAAGAAGGTTATCTTCCTTTCAGCTGACGCATTCGGTGTATTGCCTCCGGTATCTATCCTGAATCCCGAGCAGACTCAGTACTACTTCCTCAGCGGCTTCACCGCTAAGTTTGCCGGTACAGAGCGTGGTATCACAGAACCTACTCCTACATTCTCTGCTTGCTTCGGTGCAGCATTCTTGAGCCTCCACCCCACAAAGTACGGTGAGGAACTCGTTAAGAAGATGGAGAAGAACGGTGCAAAGGCCTACCTCGTTAACACAGGTTGGAACGGTACAGGCAAGCGTATCTCTATCAAGGATACACGCGGTATCATCGACGCTATCCTCGATGGCTCAATCGATACAGCTCCTACAAAGGTTATTCCTCACTTCGACTTCGTTGTTCCTACAGCGTTGCCGGGTGTTGACCCTGCAATCCTTGACCCACGCGACACTTATGCTGACGCTTCACAGTGGGAGGAGAAGGCTGTTGACTTGGCAGGTCGTTTCATCAAGAACTTCACCAAGTACACAGGCAATGAGGCCGGTAAGGCTCTTGTTGCTGCAGGTCCAAAGCTCTAATGGAACTTTAACCTATGATATGGCGTCTGCTCCGCAAGGGGCAGACGCTTTTTTATGGCTTTGAGTTGTTTATTTGGGCGGAAGCACACAAAGGACCACAAGGGCTGAAAGGGTGAAGGGAGGGAATTCTGTTTTTGCCCTTTCAACCACATCCTTCAGAAAAATCACCCCCGTTAGAGCGCTCTAACGGGGGTGATTGCATTCGCTCTTCTTTAAAGCGACCGTTTACTTTGTGCTGTTGTTCTTTATGAACTCGATTATTTCCGAAATATATCCGAATGCCATACCTACAACAGTGTCGGCTGCACCGTAATACACAGCAACCTTGTCGCCGTCGTGCAGTGCCGCGCAAGGGAATACCACGTTGGGTACGTCGCCGGCAAGTTCATAAGGTGCCGCCGGTGCAAGCAGGTAGGGCTTTGTGCGGTAAAGAACCTTCGACGGGTCGTTCTTGTCGAGCAACGCAGCACCCATGGAATAGCGGAAACCGTTGCATGTGGTTATTACGCCGTGATAGAAGAGCAACCAACCCTCGTCGGTGAGGATGGGTACCGAACCGGCGCCAATCTTTGTGCACTGCCATGCACTCTCGGGGAACGGAGTGACTTTCATTACGCAACGGTGTTCACCCCAGTACTTCATGTCGGGGCTGTAACTGATATATATGTCGCCGAATGGGGTGTGTCCGTTGTCGCTGGGGCGGCTGAGCATTGCATACTTGCCGTTAATCTTCTGCGGGAAAAGTACTCCGTTGCGGTTGAATGGCAGGAATGCATTCTCGCACTGGAAGAACTCCTTGAAGTCGAATGTGTATCCAATGCCTATTGTAGGTCCATGGTAACCGTTGCACCATGTAATCCAGTAACGGTCCTCAATCCAGGTAACACGTGGGTCGTACTTGTATTCCGACTCAATCATCTCTGTGTTTCCGGCCTTGAACACGATAGGTTCATGCTCAATCTCCCAATTGATACCGTCTTTGCTGAATCCGGCAAATATATTCATCTGCACGGCCTTGTTGTCGCAACGGAAAACACCTGCATAACCGTCCTTGAAAGGAACGACGGCACTGTTGAATATGCTGTTCGATGTGGGAATTGCATAACGGTCGATAACGGGGTTCTTTGAGTAGCGCCACATGACGTCCTTGCAACCTTCGGGACGCTCTTCCCAAGGCATTGTGATTTTCTCGCTCATAGTTTTATGTTTCTGTTAGTATATTCTTTTGCGAAGATATACAAACAAAATAAAAAATATCGGCATATGCCGATATTTTTTATTAGGGAGTCATTTATTTCCCGGGGTTGATTTTTTGCCTCGCTCTTCCAACGTCTGCATCCACTCATACCAGTTGGGAACGTAGAGCGTTGCTATCACGGTGTTCAGCAACATGCCGAAAACAACAGCTGCACCAAGTGACAGGCGTGCCGCAGCTCCTGCCCCTGCGGCAAAAAGCAACGGCATTACTCCAATTACAAAGGAGAGCGAGGTCATGAGGATGGGGCGCAAACGTACATGTCCTGCCTGTGCGGCACTCAGGCGTATATCCTTGCCAGCGGCGCGATAATCGCGTGCGAATTCCACAATGAGAATACCGTTTTTTGCACTTAGTGCAATGAGCAGCACAATTCCGATTTCTGTATATATGCTCACCGGAATGTCGGCCAGCCAACAGCCTACGATGGCGCCGAGCAGGGCTATGGGAACGCCCATGATTGCCGCGACAGGGCTTGCCCAACTCTCATACTGTGCCGCGAGCACCAGGAATGCCACAAGCAGTGCAAGTCCGAAGATGACCGCGGTGTTGCTGCCTGCCTTCTGTTCCTGGAATGCCACGCCTGTCCATTCGTAACCGAACTCTTCGCCCAACTGCGCCCTGAAAAGTGCGGCAACCTCGTCCATTGCCTGGCCTGAACTGTAACCGGGTGCGGTGTTGCAGGTGACAGTGGCGCTGTTGTACATGTTGTAACGGACAAGTTGGTCGCTGCCGAGGATTTCTTCGGTGGTGACGAAACTGCTGAACGGTACCATCTCTCCGCGGTTGTTGGCAAGGCTCAACTGCATTATGCTGTCAATAACCTTCTGGTTCCTTTCGCTTGCCGACATCTTGACCTGCCATATGCGCCCGAGCAGTACGAAGTCGTTCACATATATGGCACCCATGTAGTAACTGAGGGTAGAAAGTACGGCGCCTATGTCCAGCCCCATGGCAGTAGCCTTGTCGCGGTCGATGTTTATGAAATATTGCGGTACGTCGGCCTCGAATGAACTGTTCATTGACGCAAGCGCACTCTCCTTGCCCACGTTGCCGGTGAGCGCGTCAAGCGCTTTCTGCATTTCAATCTGTCCCAGCGCCTTGCGGTCTTCCAGTTGCATTTGCAGGCCGCCTACATTACCTATTCCGGGTATTGCCGGCGGAACGAACGCAAAGCATTGTGCTCCGGGTACTTTAAGATATGCTTCCTTGTTCAGGCGGTCGACAACGGCCGCTGCCGATTCGCTCTTCTCCTTGCGCAGGCTCCAGTCCTTGAGCACTACGAATACGCTGGCAGCGTTGCTCTGCCTGCCGCTGTTTAGTATGCTGAATCCGCTTATGCTCAGGTAGGTCTTTACTTCGGGGTAGGTTGCAATTATCTTTTCTATCTCGTCGGCAACGGCTTCGGTACGTGAGAGCGACGCGGCAGGCGGTAACTGCACGCTGACAATGAAATATCCGTCGTCCTCATCGGGTATGAAGGTTGTGGGCCAAACGGTGAACATGTATATGGCAAGCGCTACCATTGCACAGAATGTTATGGCGGCAATCCAGGCGCGGCGCAAAAGGAAGTCTACACATTTGTCGAATCCTCGTTGCAGGGCGTCATATCCCCGATTGAACCGGCGGAAGAACCATCCCTCTTTCCTGTTCTTGGTCGGGCGTAACAGGAGTGCACTGAGTGCCGGGGTGAGCGTGAGGGAGTTGAAACCGCTGAGCAGGGTGGCTGTGGCTATGGTAAGCGCAAACTGCTTGTAGAGTTCTCCCGATATTCCTCCAATCATTGTGGTTGGTATGAACACCGCAAGCATTACAAGTACCACACCTATTATGGGGCTTGCAATCTCGTCCATGGCCTTCTCTGTTGCCTCGCGAGGGGAGAGTCCCTCCTCGTCCATTATTCGTGTTGCGTTCTCCACAACTACAATGGCGTCGTCCACAACAATGGCAATGGCAAGGATAAGACCGAACAGAGTGAGGGTGTTTATGGAGAAACCGAGCAGCAGCATTACTGCCAATGTTCCAATGAGCGATACGGGAATCGTAAGGCAGGGTATGAGTGTGGCTCTCCAGTTCTGCAGGAAGAGGAAGATGACAAGGACCACAAGCAAGGTCGTTTCAAGGAATGTGTATAGCACCTCTTCTATTGAACTGCGTACCACGTCAGTGGTGTCAAGGGCAATCTGGTATTCCACACCCGGTGGGAAGGCCTCGGCAAGTTCAACCATCTTTGCCTTTACAGCCTTGGACACAGCCAGCGAACTTGAACCCGGCGACTGGTACACGGCAAGTGCTGCCGTGGGCATTCCTTTCAGGCGCGACGAAGCGGAGTACATCTCGCTCCCGATTTCAATCTGTGCGACATCGCCCAGGCGCAGCATCTCCACACCGTCGTTCCGTATCACAATATTTGCGAACTCTTCAGTGTCCTTCAGGCGTCCTTGCACGTTAAGGGTGTATTGGAACGCGTTGTCGGCAGTAGAGTCCAGTGTCTGTCCCACGTATCCTGCCGAAACGGCAAGGTTCTGCTGCTTGATTGCCTGATACACCTCGGCCGGCGATACGCTGCGTATGCGCATTGCCTCGGGGTCAAGCCAAATGCGCATTGAGTAGTTGCCGGCACCCATAATGGTTACTCCTCCCACGCCCGGGGTGCGCGTCAACTGGTCCACAAGCTGCAGTTCGGCATAATTGGAAAGGTATAGTTGGTCATACTCCTTGTTGCCGGTGAGGGTTATGAAGAGTACTATGTTGGTCGACTGTTTCTGCACCGTCACTCCCTGCTGTATCACTTCGCTCGGCAATGAATTCAGTGCAATGTTCACACGGTTCTGTACCAGCACTGTCGCCATGTCGATGTCGGTGCCCACTTCGAATGTCACGGTCAACTGGTATGTACCCGATGATGATGACGTGGAACTCATGTACAACATTCCGTCAACGCCATTTACCTGCTCTTCAATGGGTATTCCCACTGTCTGGGCTATGGTTTCCGCGTTGGCACCAGGGTATACTGCCGTTACCTGCACGGTAGGCGGGGTAATCGACGGATATTGGTCTATGGGGAGGGCTATGAGCGCCACTCCGCCGGCCACTAACAGCAACAGTGAAAGCACTGTGGCAAAGATGGGACGCTCAATAAAGAATTTTGAGAATTTCATGGCTGTAATGCTTTTAGTTGTTCATGACAGGTGTTACAGGCATGCCGTTGCGTACTTTAAGCAACGCCTTAGTCACATAGCGCTCGCCGGGCTCAAGTCCCGCCTCTACCAGTCGCATGGTGTCATTTATCAGTGCACCGGCGTCAATGCGGCGGTATTCCACTCTGTTGGAGTCGTTTACCACATAGAGGTATTTGCCCAACTGGTCGGTCCCTATTGAGGCATCGTGTACAAGGATGGCGTCCTTTACCTCCTGATAGGGCATTGTCACGCTTATGTAACTGCCGGGTTTCAGCGTCCCGTTGCTGTTGTCAAGTTCAGCACGTACCTGCAGCGTTCCCGTGCTCAGGTTTACAGAAGGGGCAAGGAAGTCAATCTTCGCATTCCAGCGCAGCAGTCTGCTGCCGCCTACCGTAAAGGTTATATTGCTCTGGTCAATACTCTCGCTGCCCTGCATTATTTTTTTGAGCCATTGATTGTCGGTTATGTCGAAGAATGCATACATGAGATTTTCTTTGTAGAGCGTACATAGTTTAGTAGGACTCATCTCTCCCGATATGTATGCTCCCACCGGATACTCGGCAAGTCCTACCACACCGTCGGCCGGTGCGGTTATGTAACAGTATCCTAACTTGGTCTTTGCGCTTTTATGTGCGGCACGGGCATTCTCTACAGCAGCCTCCCCGCTCTCTACGCGGCTTTTGGCCTGCAGGAGTTCAATCTGGCTCACAGCGTCGCTGTTTATCGCTACTTTCATGCGCTCGTAACTGCTTTTGGCATATTCGAGTTCCGCTTCGGCGGTCTTTACGGCGGCTGCAGCCTGTTCTACGGCATTCTGGTAAAGTGTGGGTTCAATCACAAAAAGCGGGTCGCCTTTCTTCACTCTTTGTCCCTCGGTAAAACTACGTTTCATAATACTCCCGTTCACGCGTCCCACTATGGGAATGGTGGCGTCTGCGGTCAGGTAACCGGGATACTCGCGCGTGAGGGTAAGGTCCATTACTGCGGGTTGCGCAACCTCAACCGGAAGCGCAACGGCACCTGTTGTGCCTTCGTCTTTTCTGTGGCATGCGACAATAGCGAGCAGTGCCACTGTCAGAAATGTCTTCTTCATATTCTTATGCTTTTGTTTTTTTACCAACCGCCGCCAAGGGCTTCGTATAATTTGATTAGATAGACGAGAGAACCGCCTTGTGCCTGAACAAGATAATCCTGATAAGTCAGCAGTGTGCGCTGTGCGTCAAGAACGTTCTGATATTCAGTGAGTCCCTGTTTGTAGAGTTCGAGTGAAAGGGTTAAGGTCTCTCTGTTCTGGTTTACTGCCTCGCGGAGCGATACGGTCTGCTCGACAGAACTTCTGTATTGCGACATGGCGTCCTCGACTTCCTGCATGGCTGTGAGAACGGTACTGTTAAAGGATGTAATGCTTGCGTCAAGTGCTGCGCGTGCCTCGCGTGTGGCATTCAGCCTCTCGCCTCCGCTGAAGATGTTCCATTTGAGTGTGGGGGCAATCTCCCATGTCAGGCTTCGGGAACGGAACAGTTCCTTCATCTCGCCCGCCGCAAAACCTATCGACCCGGTGAGGAACAGTTGTGGAAACCAGTCGCGCTTTGTGGCGCCGAGCAGTGCAGCATTGGCTTCGACCTGCTTTTCGGCCGCGCGTATATCGGGGCGGCGGCGCAGCAGCATGGCCGGTATGCCTACCCCCACCGGTTCAACATAATCGGGCAGGTTGCAGCACTCGTCGAACCATCCTTCAAGTTCCTGCGGGTACACGCCAAGCAGCACTGCCATGCTGTTGCGGTAACTCTCTATTGTTGCCTGCATGGCCGGAATCTGTGCCATGGTGCTGTAGTATACGCTGCGCGACTGTGCAAGGTCGAGTTTTGACGCAAGGCCGGTGTTGTAGCGCGACGTGACGATGTTCATTATCTCACGTTGCGACTTCACGTTGTCCCGCAGCACTTTCATGCGTGCAAGCGATTCCCGGAGCATGAAGTAAGTAGAGGCTACATTGGCAGTGAGCGTTACCATTACGGCTTTATACTCCTCCTCGGTTGCCATGAAGAGCATTTTCTGTGCCTTTGAACGCATGTAAATGGTGCCGAATATGTCTGCTTGCCATTGCATTGACACTCCTGTGCTGAACTGGCCTTCCCATGCTTCGCGGTACAGCGTTTGTGCTGTGTTGCCGCTTGTTTTGGTGCGTTGCCAGCCCAGACTCAAATCAAATGACGGCATGAGATTGCCTTGTGTCTTGCGCCAGGCTGCACGCGCTTTCCTTATATTCTCCATTGCTCCCAGTACAGAATAGTTATTCATGGAGGCGGCGACAATGAGGGAGTCGAGTATGGGGTCTTCGAACTGTTGCCACCATTTGTCGTCGGGCGGCAGTGTCTGGTTGAAATACTCGCCGTCGTTCCACTCCTGCGGTAACGGCATGCCAATGTACTCCCCGCCTTTCTGCGCCGCTGCGCTGCCGCTGAGGAGTAGCAGAATGAGTAAAGATTGAAACCTCGTCATAAGTGTGTAACTTTAGCAAGGTATAAACACTCGCGAGAGGGTTTTGGTTGCAAATGGCATTGGACGCTTCCAAAGCGCTGTGGAGTTGCAGTATACAAAAAAAGCAAAGCAACCTTCGAAGGTTGCTTTGCCTGTGTCTGATATCATTCAGGTGCTTAGGCCTTAATCTCCTTGATACGGGCCTTCTTACCTGTGAGGGCGCGCAAGTAGTAAAGTTTAGCACGACGAACACGACCACGCTTGTTGACAGTAATGCTGTCGATAGCAGGTGAGTTCATAGGGAAGATACGCTCAACACCTACAGTACCTGACATCTTGCGTACTGTGAAACGTTTTTCGTTACCGTGACCGCTGATACGGATTACGACACCGCGGTACATCTGGATACGCTCTTTTGTTCCCTCAATGATCTTGTAAGCTACTGTGATTGTGTCACCCGGGTTGAACTCCAACTCACGCTTTACGTCAGTAGCAAATGCTTCTTTAGCAATTTTAATTAAATCCATCTTTTTGATTTGTTAAATTGTTCAATCATTCAAACGCAACATATCAAGTTACTCTTCCTTGACAGCGATTACGCCGAAAGCGCGGCAAAGATAGTCCAAAATTCTTATTTTGCAAAATCTTATCTTCTGTTTTGTTCTTTGAGCCCGCGAAAATTGCGTATTTCATTGTCCGGTATTAACTTTGGACGTTGAAATATAATAAAATGAAAAAGACTATCTTACTATCGGTTTCGTTGCTGCTGTTCATGTTTGCGGTTTCCTGTACAAGGAAAATGGAACTTGTAACGGTTGAAGGCGGTAACATAAAGGTCGAGGCTGTTTCGCGTGGTGATGGTGCCCATGGGGTACGTGCCATACTCGGGCGTGCCCGTTTGGCTGTTGACAGTATCAAACGCCCTGTAATTGGCGAGGCTGCCGTGGCGCTCGAGAAATATATTCCCGAGAGCCCGCTTATGAACTTTGCGGCCGACGCTCTTCTTGCCATGTCGCGGGAGGTTACGGGTGAGCGCGTTGATGTGGCAATAACAAACAAGGGTGGTCTGCGCAGCAATATTCAGGCAGGGACAATAACTTTCGGCGATATATATAATGTATTCCCTTTTGAAAACACTCTCGCATTGCTGACACTCAGCGGTGAGCAACTTATGCAATTGTGCCGCGAGGTGGCTTCGGTAGGTGGCGAGGCTATTGCCGGCATGAGACTTGTGGTTACTCCGCAGAGAGAACTTGTGAGCGCAACGGTCGATGGCAAACCGGTGGAGGTTGCACGCAGTTATCGTGTGGCGACATCGGACTACCTTTCACAAGGAAACGACAAAATGTCGGCTCTTGCTCTTGGAACAGAGCGTGATATCAAGAGCGACATTACTATACGCGACCTTATGGTACGGTATATAAAGAAACTTGCAACCGAGGGTAAAGCATTGAGTGCAGAATGTGACGGGCGTATAACAATTAAAGAATGAGTAGTATGAAAAAGATTATGTTAATACTGGCACTTGTGTTCTGCAGCGGAGCAATGGCGCAGGAGAGACTGATAATACTGCACACCAACGACACGCACAGTTGTATTGAACCTGAAAAGAACGGCAATGCAGGTGCTGTTAACCGTGCCTTGCTGCTCGAACACCTGCGGGATTCTTTAGGTAGCGGGAATGTGCTGCTGTTCGATTGCGGTGACTTCTCGCAAGGCTCGCTCTATTATAATACATTTAAAGGCGCAGTAGAGGTCGATATTATGAATGCCATGGATTACGACGCCTGTACCATAGGTAACCACGAATTCGACTTTGGTCTTGATAATATGGCCCGTCTGTTTGCCATGGCTTCATTTCCGGTAGTATGTGCAAATTATGATTTTACAGGCACTGTGTGCGAAGGCCTTGTTAAGCCCTATACCGTGATTGAACGTGGCGGAAAGCGTGTAGGGGTGTTCGGTCTCTCTCCCGACCCTAAAGGCCTCATTGCCAAAGAGTTTTACGAGGGCGTGGAGTTTATCTCCCCGGTTGAGGCTGCTGACAATGCTGTCAAGGCGCTGGAGAAAGAGGGGTGTGATGTAATAGTGTGTCTTTCGCACCTTGGTTGGAAGATTGGCAATGAGTATAACGATGAACGTCTTGCGGCAGAAACGGCAGGGATTGATGTGATACTCGGCGGGCATTCGCACGATTATTTCGAGGAACCGCTCGTTTACAAGAACAAGGCGGGCAAAGATGTCCTCATGCAGCAGATGGGTAAGAATGGCCGTTATTTGGGCATTGTGACACTCACATTCAAATAAAAACGATAAACAAGAAATTGTCTAAACAATATGAGAATGAGAACAATAATTACATTAATCCTTTCGGTTGTTGCAGTGTTTGCGACAGCGCAGGAGTATACAATTTCCTGCAGTGTGGCTCCCGATTACAACGGGAAGACCGTATATCTTGTAAACAAGAATGCCGGTGACACAATCGCGTCGTGCCAAGTGGAAAACAATGCCTTTGTATTCAAGGGGGATATATGCTGTCAGGCAGTGTTTGATGTTGTAGTGAACCGTGCTAAGGGACAGGTGGCAACAGTGCTTGTAGAAAAAAATACCAATGCGGTAGTGGACATGAGTGTCCGCCCTGCCAAAATCAGTGACAATGGCGGGCTCAATGACAAGTTTGCAGCCATGACTGCTCAAGTAAAGGAGCGTGGTGCGGAACTCGGTAACTTGGCAAAGAAACTACACGAGGAGGGCAAGAGTGAAGAAGAAATCCTTGAGATTACCGCTGCCGAAACCGAGGCTCTTTACGATGTGTACCGTAACACCATCAACGATAATCGCGACAACATCCTTGGAGCCTTTGTCCTCAACATGGTTGCACGTCAGTTCTACACTTCGGCTGCCGAACTCGACGACATTATGTCCAAGGTGAAATTCTCCGGCGAGTTCCGTTCACTTGGTAAAATACGTACTGCTCTTTATTATGGAGAGAAGACAAGGGGTGGCAATAAGTTTATTGATTTCGGCGGTTTTGCACTTGATGGTGCCGCTTCAAGACTCTCCGATTATGTAGGTAAGGGTAAGTATGTGCTTGTCGATTTCTGGGCTTCTTGGTGCGGCCCATGTAAAAAGGAAATTCCTATGGTCATTGATGTGTACAACAAGTATGCCGGTGACAAATTCACGGTCATTGGCGTGAATATTGGCGACAAGGAGGATAGTTTCAAGGCAGCAGTCTTTGAACTGGGTATGCCTTACCCGCAGATATTTGTTCCACGCAACAGCAAGGATGAGGACAATGCAGCATTGCTGTACAATGTAGAGACAATACCGCACATAATGCTGATTGCTCCTGACGGCACAATCCTTGAACGCGGCATTCATGGCGCAGAACTTGAAGAGAAAATTGCGAAACTTCTTAAATAATGTAAAACGGGGATGCACTTAAACATTTTGTCTTATCTTTGTGCGGTTTTCCTGAATATTAATATTAAAAACAATATAATTATGAGAATTTTGTCAATTTTTGTTCTGTCGGCTTTGGCACTTACCGCGGCAGCGCAGAAGTATACAATCACGGGTACTGCCGATTCAAAGTATGAGGGCAAGAATGTTTATCTCATCAATCAGGACACCTGGGTGTACACTGATACTGCAGTAGTTGCCGACGGCGTGTTCAAGTTCGACGGCGCGGTAGAGGACCAGGCTCTTTTTGAGATAAATGTAGGCAACAAGCGTAACCGTGCTTATGCAATTGTTGAACCAGGTGCGGTTGTGACAGTGGACTTTACGCAACGTCCGCCGGTTGTAGCAGGTGGTCTCAACGACAAATTTGCCGCTTTGGAGAAGGAGGTTGCAGAAAAAGGAAATGTCTTGAATGCAAAACTTCAGCAACTGCAGGCAGAGGGCAAGAGCCGTGAGGAGATTGCTGCTGTTGCCGAACCTGAGATTGAAGCAATCTATGCTCTTTACCGTAAGGCTATAGACGACAATAAGGACAATATGCTTGGTGCATACGTGTTCAGTATGGTGGCTCCCCAGTTTTTCCCTTCTTTAGAGTCTCTTGAGGCTGCAATGGCCGAAGTTAAGTACGCCGGTAAGGTCCGCACTCTGGTTCTGGAGCGCGAGAGTTATCTCAAGGCGGCTGCAACACAGGCCGGCAAGATGTTTGTCGATTTCGGCGGTTTTGCACTTGATGGTACAGCTTCAAGACTTTCCGACTATGTAGGTAAGGGCAAGTATGTACTTGTCGACTTCTGGGCTTCGTGGTGTGGTCCATGCAAGGGCGAGATTCCCAACCTCATCGAGTTGCAGAACAGGTTTGGTGGTGAGAAATTTACCGTTCTTGGCGTGAACGTTTGGGATGAGGAGGATAAGTTCAAGGCTGCTCTCACCCAGGAGGGTATAACCTATCCTCAGATATATATCCCGCGTGACAACAAGGATAACGCCACCGACATGTACGGAATAAAGGGCATTCCTCAGATTATACTTTTTGCTCCTGACGGTACAATCGTTCAGCGCGACCTGCGCGGTGTTGCCATGAAGGCACTGGTCGAGGAGAAGATGAAGTAAAAGAGAACCTGTCACATACAGTAGCGTCGGGCCCGCGGGGCCG
>JAFQUE010000086.1 GCA_017408685.1 Bacteroidaceae bacterium
CCCGGTTCAGTAGCCGACGACCGCAAGGTAGGTATCGGCCACGGTAACCTTGCAGCACGCTTGCTCCGCGAAGAGACAAAGTGTTTCGCATTCCTCGCAGGTCACGAGTCATTCGCTGCCGCAGAGGGTGCCATCAAGATTGCTGCAAAGGCCGACAAGGTTCGCAAGGAACCTCTCCGTTGTATCCTCAACGGTCTTGGCAAGGACGCTGCACAGATTATCTCACGTATCAACGGTTTCACATATGTACAGACTGAATTCGACTACTTCACAGGCGAATTGAAGGTTGTACGCGAAATCGCTTACAGCGACGGTCCTCGCGCAAAGGTACGTTGCTACGGTGCCGATGACGTTCGCGAAGGCGTTGCCATCATGTGGAAGGAAGGCGTTGACGTATCTATCACAGGTAACTCAACCAACCCCACACGTTTCCAGCACCCCGTTGCAGGTACATACAAGAAGGAGCGTATCCTCGCCGGCAAGAACTACTTCTCAGTGGCTTCAGGTGGCGGTACAGGCCGTACATTGCACCCGGACAACATGGCAGCCGGTCCCGCTTCATACGGTATGACCGACACAATGGGCCGTATGCACTCAGACGCACAGTTCGCAGGTTCTTCATCAGTTCCCGCACACGTTGAGATGATGGGCTTCCTGGGTATCGGTAACAACCCGATGGTAGGTGCAACTGTTGCTATTGCAGTGGATATCGCAGGCGCATTGTCAAAGTAAGAATGTCATCCTGAGCGCAAGCGAAGGATCTCATAAACACCATAATCTCCCATAACTCAAAACGGTTATGGGAGATTATTTTTTGTAGATAATGACCGCCTTGTCATAATTTGGGGCGACACCGCTCTATTTTATTTTTCATCTCTTGGTTAGAGATACAGCAATCAATGACAAAGATATTTAAAGTTCGTTCAGATATTTAGTTATATCTATCATATTTTTGGTTGGGGTTCACTCTTTGGTAGTCTTTTTTGTTTTCGAGATGTTTGTCGGGAGAATATTATATTTATCTTTGCACAAAATGCTAACTTGCCATTATCCAATGAGAATAAGCCATTTGATGACATATCTCTTTCTGCTTGCAGCGCCGGGTGCGTTGTTTGCGCAGGCGGCGGTTGAGTTTCCGGTAAAGACACTTGACGCAGGTATTGTATATGAGGACGCAGACTCGGTGGAATGCGTATTTGAGGTGGTGAACAAGGGCGACGCTCCGTTGCTGATTCAAGGCGTATACGTGAGTTGCGGCTGCGTGAATGCGACTCACAGCAAGGAGACTATAATGCCCGGCAAAAGCGGCACTGTTACTGCGACACTATTTCCAAAAGGACGAAGCGGAAAATTCCTTAAGTCGCTTTACGTATACACAAATACAATTCCCCGCAAGCACACTCTGAGGCTGAAGGCATTGATTAAAGAGAGGAAGGAGGGGGAATAATAATAACGCCAAAGAGGGTGACTAAAAAGTCACCCTCTTGTTATGAAAGTGAATAATAAGATGAGATTCAAGGCGTAACGCAGAAAATCACTTTTTAGTCACTTTATTTTCACTCGCAACGGTACGTTATCACACGACTTTTCACAAGTTGTCCCTCACCTACCCCTTTGCCATTTGTTGTGTTGTAAAGACATACCTCAAAATTCAAGTTGTCCCATATAAGCGCTCCGCGGTGCGTGTCATAATAATTCTGGAGATTGTTGCACACTATATCGAAACGTTCTATGGCGTCGTCCTTCTCATAGGGCACCGAGGAGAGTTCCTTGTTTGCGGCGTCAATCTCGAGCACGCTCTCACGAGGCAGATAGTCGAGCCTGTCGTTGACAACAATCTTGTAGTGCGAAAGCGGACCATCAAGTTCGCACGAGGTGAATGCCAGCGGCACTATTGCCGCCAGCATTATTAAAAGCATATTACTTATCTTTCCTTTCATTCTGATATATATTCATTCAACATCTTCAATTCTGCTGCTGTGGGGATAATCTTCATGCCCTTATTGAGGAAAATTATATCATCGGCATTGCCGCCCTCCTGCATAACAGCCTTCATTTCGCGGAAGCGTCTTGCATTGTCAGGAACAATGAGACCTGCGTCATAGTATGGAGTGGTAAACTCAACAATGTTGCCGTAAGCAAACTTCCCGCCGGCATACACAAAGATACGGTAGTAGTACTTTGTATCGGGCATTAGGTTGAGCACACGCGAGCAATAACCGGTGCTCATGTTTACCGTCACCTCGGCCTCGCGGTATACATTCTCGTTGCCTTCGTTGAGGTCGGCAACGCTCAGTGCATACTCAAAGCCTACAGAAAGGTCGTTATACTCTCCACTCTCAATTGCGTCAAGTACATTGCTGTTGACCTTTCCGCGGAGTATTGTCCACTCGTCATCAAGTACTGCGTCAAAAGTCTCAAGGTCGAAGTTCTCACGCGGTTCCTCGTCTACAGTAAAGCTCTTTATGGAACCGCGGTACGTCTGCTTCTTGTCCGCTGTCATTGCCACAAAGCGGTAGTAGTACTTTGTGTTCCAGGCAAGGTTCTTGAGTTCGGCCGAATACTCGCGCTCTTCTGTCAAGGGGACATAGCATACCACGGAAGAACTCATCTCCTTGTTCTTTGAGACCTCGAAATAGAGCATGTACTGTTTATCATCTTCATTCTGCACCGAATTGTCGAGACGCTCCTTGAGGGGCTTTGTCACCGAGCCTGTCATGCTCACCCGGTTCTTTGTGACAGAGGCCGACATTGTGGTAGCCATCAGGTCGAGCTTCTTGGTCTTGAACATATGTATCGGGGTTGCATAGTCAACCTCTCCATCGTCAAGTTCAAGGTCGAGCCTGTAACGGTAGTAGTATGTTGTAGCCGGGTCAAGGTTCTCAAGTGTATAATTGAGCAGATATACATCCATCTCCTTGCTTGACCAACCTATTTTCTTGGTTATGTCAATGGACTCGGCATTCTCCTCAAAATCCTTGTTCGTTGTGGCGAACTCAATTGTGGTCTTTACCTTGCCAAGGGCATAATCGCCTTGCACATCAGCCTCAAGTTCCGCCGACTCGGCCTCCGGTTTGGCTGTCAGGTTATCTATTGGAGGCGGCACCGAGAAGGGTTCTATGCTTGACTCATGCCTGTTACCATTGCCATCGTCATAGACCACCATGAAGTAGTACTGCTTGTCGCGGTCCCACAGGTTGTCGGTCTCAAGGATAATCTCATAGTCGTCCTCGTCGCTGTCGCGGCCGATATCCTCGGGACTGACTGCAATCACATCGCCCTGCTCCATGAACTCCTGACTGTCCGAAACAAGAATACTGTACTTGTTCTTGTTCGATACTCCCATGAAGCCTTTATCGACTTTTGCAAAGAAGAGTACCTTTGTATAACTTGCTTTAGCCTCAATGCCGGAGAATACAGGCTTTGTCTTGAACTTCAGCGTGAGACCTTTGTATGTCTTGCCTGTCTCATGGTCCTGAACAATGGCATTGAACATATATTCGGTATTGGGTTTCAGCTTGCCGTCAAGATTCCACTCATAGCCCACCTTCCTTACGTTATTGAGGTAATCCATTGCAGTTTTTGCGTCGGGGTAATATGCAAAACCTACACTGAACCTGTTATCGACATGGTTCATATCCTCGGCCTCGTATATGCTGCCGTGAAGACTTGCATTTAGCGTTGCACCGGTAGCCGTGATTTCAGTAGGTTCCTCAGTGGTAGGAGCATAATACTCGAAGAATCCTCCCGGCCATGTATTGCTATACATAAACTTATCGTTTACGCTGTCATATATATATGCCTGCACATTGAATTCGTCGCGCGGGAACATTCCACGCTCCACAGACATCTTCATCACATTGCTGCCCGGATGAGCCTTGTCAAAAACCACCACCGGCTTAATGACTTCATTGGTTTCAGGGTCGAGGAATATGAAGCCGCCCTCTGTTATATAAGGATTGTCGATAGCATCCTTATCGAATTCTGCTTCAAAATCAGCACGTTCATAGTCCTTA
>JAFQUE010000087.1 GCA_017408685.1 Bacteroidaceae bacterium
CTTCATCCTGCATAAGTTTTGAGAGAGCTTTTCCATAAGCATCGATATCTCCATTGGGAACAAGGACACCATTTTCCCAATTCGGTAAAAGGATATCCCGTACACCATAACTGCAATCAAACGCTATTGTTGCACAGCCATGTTGTTGGGCCTCAAGCAACACCATTGGACAACCCTCGAAATCGGATGTAAGACACAATATTTCCGATTCTCGATAATACGGTTCCGGAGTTGAGGTAAAGTTCACAAATTGTACGCGAGACAAACTATTCTTCAGTACATATTGTTTAAGAGTCTTCTCCTCGGGACCATCACCAATTATCATCAGTTCCCACTCCGGAAACGCAGCATAGACTCTTTCCCACACCTTCAAAAGACGGTCCACACGTTTATCGGCATAAGACAGACGACCGACAAATATAATACGTTTTTTACGTTCCTGTTCGGGAAATTCCCCGGCAATAGGCAGAATGGGATTCTGTAACGTAAAAAATTTAGGGTCTTTTTCACTTACACCTATACATTGGGCAACCACTCCCTTATAATTATCATTCAACACACCGAACGCGTCCAATTCTTCATAGCGTTGTTTATATCTCTTCTTGACTTTCCTATGATAATATCCGAGTTTGAATTTTGGTATTGTAAGCAGATGTTTTTTCAGAAATCCACCTATTCCGTCTTCTAAATTCCCCTTTACATGGAAGTTGTTTTCAATCTCCTTAAGTTCATAAAGAGGAGCACTATGCAAAACATAGCACACCTTACAAAGATTCTCTTTCCTTAACTCAAAAATATATTTAGGTGATATGATTGGAGATATGAACAACTCTATGCCATACCGCTTTATCGCCTCCGCAATAATCGGTTTATTTCTTTTATCAGTTGTACGGTATGGAAGTTGGATGAAAGTTACAGGCAAGTCAAAACCCGCAAGTTTTTCCTCATTCAGTTTACATACAAAAATGAATATCCTATGTCCTTTATCATACGTTAAAGAAGGAATCAGATTCATTGTAACACGCTCTACACCTCCTGAAGGAAAATGATTAAGCAAAAAAGATATATTTGCCATATAAGAACAGCTTATTTATGTATTTTACGCGCACATTTCATAAATCCGGAAGCAGCCAAGAAAAGGGCTATCCTACGTTTTAATTTGAATTTTGATTTAAGAAAATCTTTACGATATCTGCCAAATATAACGGAAAATTCTGCTGAAGAGAATATGTCGTTATAATAACTGTCGAAAGCAATCACGCTTATCACATGAGACAAAGCCTTTTCCTGACGACCATTCAGTATTTCACATAACTTGCCAAAAAACCGGAACTGCGTCTGCAGAGTTTCTTTTGTATAACGGCGTGTTGCACTGTTGTTGTTTACCACCTGATCATAGTGATAGAAAGGTTTCGGGATATAGGAAATTCTCACGCCCTGTATAAACAACTGTACACAAGTAAGATAATCCTCACAATAATTTATTCCGTCAAAGAAACAGATTTTATATCTGCTGTACAAGTCTGAACGAATCAATTTATTGCAAAGACTACCATGTATCTTTCCATACATCATACGATTGAGACAATCATCAGGTTCACATTTACCCACCTCCTGTGACGCTACATAATTACGGTCGGCAAAGTCAACCATAAAGTCGCATATCACCATATCGGCATCCTCTTCTACAGCCTTTGCATACATCTCTTCAAACATTGTCTGCTCTACCCAATCATCCGGGTCAACATGAATAGAATAGACGCCACGCGCCGCATCTATTCCCGCTTGACGCGCCATAGCCACTCCACGATTAGACTGAGAAACAATCTTGACACGATTATCATTTGCTGCATATCGTTCACAAATCGCTTTTGAAGAGTCTGTACTCCCATCGTCAACCAATACAACCTCAATATCCTGAAGTGTTTGCGACAACAGACTATCGATACACCGACTTAAAAATGATTCGGCATTATAAACCGGTACTATAACAGATATTGTTGGTTTCTTCATCATTTTTCACTTTGAAAACACTCTTTTAATACTCAAACGAAGTCGCAACATAAGGTTCATAAACCTCTCGCGGTGCATTTTTAAACCTCTTACCCGTTTTCTGTCAACCCAAGTTGAAGAATAATGATGGATACTTCGGGTATTCTCTGTTATGGTAATTTTACCCGTAGCCACTCGTTTAGGATTAAAGTATTCCTCCGGATATATATATATACCGGAACAAAGCGTAATATTTTCAGGATCTATAACACCACCTTTATCAAGTAACACATCTGCCACAATCAAAACAACGGTTTTATATTGCAGTTTACCCTTGAGCGAGATAAAGTGTTTGCCATAATAATACTCCATCATATCCTTTATTACATCAAGACCGGGATATGAAGCCATTCCTAAACCTGCGGCAGGCGCAGCTTTCAGGTCACGATATTTGTACCAAGGTTCAAATCCCTCCAATCCCATGAATGGGCCTTTTTCAAGAATGTCATCAATAGGTTTGAGTAATTCCACATCTATGTCAAAGTAAATGCCGCCATATTTATACAACACCCAAAACCGGGCAAAATCACTTACGAAGGCATATTTTTTCATATGATATGCCTCTTCGACATATGGATTGATTCTAATATCGAAATTATCCTCATTCCATTCTTTAATCTCGTAACCCGGAAGATACTTTTTCCAAGATTCAATACACATTACAGCCATTTGAGGCAAAGGGTTACGACCGAACCAACAATAATGTATAACTTTTGGAATTGACGTATTTTTCATCACTGTAATAATTTCATAATAATAGGGAACAATGCAGAAATTACAAACAGGGTCTGTTTGCCTCTCTCAACATTCAACATCGATAAAGTTACTAAAAAAAAAACATTTAGCACCCACATTCCTATATTTTTTCAAAAAAACGGTTATAAAGTTCCTTAAACATGGTAACAATATTTGAAAAGTGTATGTATCATAAAAGGAAACAACTTCTAAATAATGCTGAATTGTTGATAAATAACAACCTTTTTGTAGTGTAAAATCGGGCAAAAAAAGTTAACTTCGCAAGAAAATGGAGCGTACGTTCCATTTTCTCGTTTAACTTATTTATAAACAGCGCAATAAACAACAAAACAGATAACAGACATGTCTACTAAAAGAATTAAATCGGCATTGGTTTCCGTATTCCATAAAGACGGGCTTGACGAGATTATAAAAATGCTTCACGCCAATGGTGTGCAACTCATTTCAACAGGCGGCACACAGCAGTTCATTGAATCACTCGACATTCCATGCACGGCGGTTGAGAGTCTCACTGGTTACCCCTCAATTCTGGGCGGTCGCGTGAAGACACTGCACCCAAAAGTGTTCGGCGGCATTCTTGGCCGCAGGGAACTCGAGAAGGACCAGCAGCAGATGGCACAGTACGAGATTCCCGAGATTGACCTGGTGATTGTTGACCTCTACCCATTTGAGCAGACAGTCGCTTCGGGCGCATGCGCAGCCGACATCATTGAGAAGATTGACATTGGCGGCATTTCGCTCATCCGTGGTGCGGCAAAGAACTTCAACGACGTTGTCATTGTGGCAAGCAAGGCACAATTTGCTCCGCTTCACGAGATTCTCAAGAGCAAGGGAGCCGAGACAACACTCGAGGAGCGCCGTTTCTTCGCACGCGAGGCATTCGCCGTGTCATCGGCCTACGACTCTGCAATCTTCAACTGGTTCGACAAAGACGACCAGAGTGCGTTCCGCCAGACAAACGACACACCAATGTCACTGCGCTACGGCGAGAACCCTCACCAGAAGGGTGCTTTCTACGGCAACTTCAATGACATGCTGGAGCAGATTCACGGCAAGGAGATTTCATACAACAACCTGCTCGACATAAACGCTGCAGTAGAACTCATTGGCGATTTTGCAGGTGAGACAACATTCGCAATCCTCAAGCACAACAACGCTTGCGGCCTTGCTTCACGCCCCACACTGGCCGAGGCATGGGACGCGGCTCTTGCCGGTGACCCCGTATCGGCATTCGGCGGCGTGCTCATCGCAAATGCAAACGTCGACAAGGCAACAGCCGAGAAGGTGAACGAGATATTCTTCGAAGTAATCATTGCCCCGGGTTACGACGCCGACGCTCTTGAAGTACTCAAGCAGAAGAAGAACCGCATTATCCTCATACAGAAGCAGACCGCAATGCCCGAGAAAACATTCCGCAGCGTGCTCAACGGCGTGCTTGTACAGGACCGCGACACAAAGGTTGAAACAGCCGCCGACCTGCAGGTCGTTTCAAAGACCGCGCCAAAGGACAGCGAGATTGAAGACATGCTGTTCGCGAACAAAATTGTAAAGCACAGCAAGAGTAACGCCATTGTACTTGCAAAGGGCAAGCAACTCATTGCCAGCGGCGTGGGACAGACATCACGCGTAGACTCGCTGAGACACGCCATTGAGAAGGCCGGCAACTTCGGTTTCTCTCTCGAGGGCAGCGTAATGGCAAGCGACGCATTCTTCCCATTCCCCGACTGTGTTGAGATTGCACACAAGGCCGGCGTGACCGCTGTGGTTCATCCTGGCGGTTCAATCAGGGACAAGGAGTCTGTCGACTACTGCGACGCAAACGGCGTGGCAATGGTAATCACCGGGTTCCGTCACTTCAAACATTAATTACACTTAAAAACAGAACAACAGAATGGGTCTATTTTCATTCACAAGAGATGTCGCTATTGACCTTGGCACAGCAAACACCATTGTTTCGTACAATGGAAAGATTGTTGTTGACGAGCCTTCGGTTGTAGCCATCGACGGACAGAAGAAGATGATTGCGGTTGGTGAGAAAGCAAAGCAAATGCACGAAAAGACCAACCCAAACATACAGACAATCCGCCCGCTCAGGGACGGTGTCATTGCAGACTTCTATGCCTGCGAGATGATGATGCGCGGTTTCATTGACAAGGTGAACATGGGCAGCAAACTCTTCACACCTTCACTGCGCATGGTAATTGGCGTACCTTACGGCTCTACCGAGGTTGAACTCCGCGCCGTACGCGACTCTGCCGAGCATGCAGGCGGCCGCGATGTATACCTCATTTATGAACCTATGGCCTCGGCACTCGGTATCGGCCTTGACGTTACCGCGCCCGAAGGCAACATGGTTGTCGACATAGGTGGCGGCTCTACAGAGATTGCCGTAATTTCCTTGGGCGGCATTGTATCGAACGGTTCACTGCGCACGGCGGGTGACGACTTCACAGCCGACATACAGGACTACATGAGCCGCCAGCACAATGTACGCGTGAGCGAGCGCATGGCCGAGCGTATAAAAATTCACGTTGGTTCGGCGCTCACCGACCTTGGCGACGAAGCTCCGCAGGACTACATTGTACACGGTCCTAACCGCATAACAGCCATGCCTATCGAGGTTCCTGTATGCTATCAGGAGATTGCGCACTGCATTGACAAGTCAATCATAAAGATTGAGAATGCCATCATAAGCGCACTTGAGCATACACCGCCCGAACTATATGCCGACATTGTACACAACGGCATATACCTTGCCGGTGGCGGCGCATTGCTCCGAGGCCTTGACAAGCGCCTGTCGAACAAGATAAACATCCCGTTCCATATTGCCGAAAACCCGCTCTACTGCGTGGCAAAGGGAACAGCGCTTGCACTCAACGACCTCACCTATCCGTTCCTCATGAGATAAGAATGGTTGTGTAAACAGAGCAAAAGATAGAAAAGTGCAGTCCATACTGAACCTGCTTATAAAGTACAATCACTGGTTCCTTTTCACATTGCTGGAAGGAATCAGTATTGTACTTTTGCTTTTTTTCAACAACTACCACAGCGCCGTGTTCTTCACCTCGGCAAACGGTATTGCCGGGAACATATACTCGATGATTACCGATGTCGAGGGGTACTTCAATCTCAAAGACGAGAATATGAGACTTGTTGAACACAACAGACTGCTCTCCGAAGAATTGCAGGCAATGGGCAAAGAACTTTCCGCATACAAGGACAGTACAATGCTCGCCGGAAACGGTTTCGTTGCTGCAAACAGAGGGAATTTTACATTCGGCACAGCAAAGGTAATAAACGGTTCGCTCAACAGAGTCAATAATTTCATCACCATAGACAAGGGCAGCAGCGACGGGGTCACCACCGAAATGGGAGTATTCAACGAGCAGGGAGTAGTGGGTATTGTGCGGCAGACATCGGAAAACTTTGCCATAGTGCTGCCACTGCTCAACAGCAAGAGCATGATAAGTTGCCGCGTGAAAGGCAGCAACAGTTTCTGCACACTCAAATGGGACGGAACAGAACTGCAACACTCATACCTCATTGACCTGCCACGCTACGCACTCTTTGAACAGGGAGACACAGTTGTTACAAGCGGTTTCTCATCGATATTCCCTGCAGGAATCCCTGTCGGAGAAATACAGAACCTCGAGGACTCGGACGATGGCATGTTCTACCGCGCCAAAGTGAAATTGTATGTAAACTTCTCAAGCATTGACAACCTTTTCATTGTGGGGCACAAGAAAAAGAACGAGCAAGAGATTCTCGAAGAAAGCATGAACAAAGAGAAATGACACGCAGCACACTCATAAACATAAGAAACTTCACACTGGTACTCCTGGCCCAGGTGCTTGTGTTCAGCCGGATACACCTCTTCGGTTATGCCACAGCGTGCATATACCTCATCTTCATACTAAAACTGCCGCGCCACACCTCCTTGAACGCCTTACTGCTGTGGGGTTTTACAGCAGGTATTGTCGTAGACATGTTCTGCAACACTCCCGGAATGAATGCCGCAGCAGCAACAGCCATGGCATTTGCAAGAAACATGTTCCTTGCCACATTCACACACAAAGGACTGCCCGACGACTTCATCCCCGGTGCAAAGAGCATAAAATGGGGAGGATACCTTGTATACTCGCTCATGTGCATACTGCTGTTCTTCACAATCCTCTTCCTGCTTGAACTCTTCACCGCAGGACACATCCTGCCCCTCCTCATAAGCATAGCAGGCAGCACGCTGCTCACAATGCTGTTCGTGATAGTTACCGAATGTTTCTCATTCAGCAAGTGACAGGATGAAGGACCACAGTCTCGACAGCCGCAGATACATCCTGGCAGGAGTGGTAATTCTTGTCCTGGTAACATACGTAGTGCGGCTGTTCAATATACAGTTGCGCAACGATGACTATAAAGCACTTGCCGAAAGCAACGCCTACTACACGAAGACAGTCTACCCTGCCCGCGGACACATGTATGACCGCAACAACCGGTTGCTTGTCTACAACCAGCCATCATACGACATCACATTCATCCCGCGTGAGACAAAAAATGTCGATACTTTAGAATTGTGCAAAGCCATAGGCATAACCCGCGAGGAGTATGACGAGAGGATGAAACGGATAAAGGACAGGCGGCTGAACCCCGGATACTCCACATACACCGAGCAGGAATTCATAACACAGTTGCCTGGCGAGGAGTTCGCGAGGTTTCAGGAGAATATGTTCCGTTTCCCGGGATTCTACCTGCGCAAGCGTTCCATAAGACAATACAACTACAATGCAGCAGGAGTATTGTTTGGTGACATTGGCGAGGTATCACGTTCAAAAATAGAGAAAGACCCATACTATGGTCGCGGGGACTACATAGGCACACAAGGACTTGAGGCGTCGTACGAAGAGGAACTCCGTGGCGAGAAGGGAACCGAAGTGTTGCTGCGTGACGCTCACGGACGTATACAGGGCAGCCACAGCAACGGAGCCTTCGACCGGCCCGCCGTGCGTGGCAAAGACCTCACCCTGAGCCTTGATATCGAGTTGCAGGAACTCGGCGAAAGACTCATGGAAAACAAAATTGGAAGCATTGTGGCCATTGAACCCGCCACAGGCGAAATACTGTGCATGGTGTCGGCACCCTCGTACGACCCGTCGCTGCTCACGGGACGCCAGCGCGGCAAGAACCACAAGGAACTCTCAAAGGACAAGCGCAAACCGCTGATGAACCGCGCCATAATGGGAACATACCCTCCCGGTTCCACCTTCAAGACATCACAGGCGCTCACATTCCTCGAGGAAGGTATTATAACTCCCGAGACAAGTTTCCCCTGCACAGGAGGGTTCGTATTCAACAGGTTCAAGCTCGGTTGTCACGCACACTCCTCGCCCACCCCACTTAAACCGGCCATTGCAACATCCTGCAATGCCTACTTCTGTTGGGGACTGCACAGAATGTTCGGTTCAAGCAAATACCCCGGCGGCACCAAGGAGGCCATGAACAAATGGCGCGACTACATGGTATCAATGGGATTCGGATACAGGTTGGGAATAGACCTGCCGGGAGAAGCACGAGGAATGATACCCAACGCCGAATACTACACAAAGCACTATGGCAACTATTGGCGTGCAGTCACCGTCATAAGTATCTCGATAGGCCAAGGCGAGGTAACACTGACACCGTTGCAGATAGCCAACCTTGGAGCAACCATAGCCAACAGGGGAACATATATAACACCGCACCTTGTAAAGGGAGTAGAGGGCGAAGAAATCGACAGCGTATACCGCACGCCAAAGAGCACCATGGTAAGCCGCAAGTCATATGAGGAGGTCGTCGAAGGAATGCGCCTGGCAGTCACCGACGGCACATGCCGTGCAGCCAACATCCCCGGGCTCGATGTCTGTGGAAAGACCGGAACTGCCGAGAATAAAGGGAAGGACCACTCTGTATTCATGGGTTTTGCGCCAATGCATGAACCCAAGATTGCCATAGCCGTGTATGTGGAGAACGGCGGATTCGGCGCAGAATTCGGAGTACCCATCGGAGCGTTGCTAATGGAGAAATACTTGAATGGGGAACTTTCTGAGGAGAGCAAGGAGAAAGCAGAAAAGATAAGAAACAGGACAATCAATTATGGAGCAACGGAACGGTAACATATTGGGCAAGATAGACTGGTGGACTGTACTGCTGTTCGCATGCCTTGCAATAATGGGATGGCTTGCCATCTGCGGTTCAATTTACAGTTACGTGGAGACTGATTACCTGGAATTCCTTAACCCGTCGGAAAGGACCGGGAAACAGGCAATGTGGATGGGAGTATCGGTCATTGCGGGTGCGGTACTCCTATGTATAAAGAAGCACACATACCTTAACCTCTCGTGGATAATATACATTGCCACCATGCTGTTGGGTATAGTCACAATATTCATTGCCAAGGACACCAAGGGTTCGTTCTCGTGGATTGCCATAGGCTCGTTCAAGATACAGCCTGCAGAGTTCATGAAGTTCGCCACAGCCCTGACACTTGCCGCATTCATGAACCGCCGGAGTTTCAACATAAACAACAACATAGACCTTGCGAAGTGCATTGGGATAATCCTGTTGCCGATGATAATTATCATTTGCCAGAAAGAGACCGGTAGCGCGCTGGTATACCTGGCGCTGTTCCTGGCACTCTACCGGGAGGGTATGACAGGACTGTTCCTGCTCATGGGAGTGAGCGCCGTGGTGTATTTCGTAGTTGGTATAAAATTCGGGAACGAGTTCTTCGAAGCACTGCCTGTTGCAATAGGACCTTATGCCGTGACTGTGCTGATACAGGCATTTTCCATTGCCATGGTCAAATTCTGGTGCAAGCACAACAGGACTTTCCTGATTATGCTTACCGTTAACCTTGCTGTAACATTGGCAACCTACTGGACTGCAATATACCTCATTGAGTTCAACATAATGACCGTGCAGTATCTGCTGCTGGCATTCGACATCATATACCTTATTATAAGGATAAGATTGGGAAATGAGTCAAAGAACCTGTGGATAGCACTCTACATCATAGGTTCGTTGGTGTTCTACCACTCTTCGAACTATGTAATGCATGAAGTACTGAAACCGCACCAGAGAGTGCGCATAGAGGTACTGTTGGGATTGAAAGAAGACCTTGCCGGCGCAGGCTACAACGTACACCAGTCAATGATTGCAATAGGTTCAGGCGGACTCACCGGCAAAGGGTTCCTTAACGGAACGCAGACAAAACTCGATTATGTACCCGAGCAGGATACCGATTTTATTTTCTGCACGATAGGCGAGGAACAAGGGTTCATGGGAGCCACATTCGTAATGACGGTATTCATCATTTTCATCCTCAGACTCATGGCGCTTGCCGAGCGGCAGGACGACCGCTTCGGGAGGGTATTCGGCTACTCCTTGGCGTCAATATTCTTCTTCCATTTTGCCATAAATATAGGTATGGTGCTCGGAATAACACCGGTGATTGGTATACCGTTGCCATTCTTCAGTTACGGCGGTTCCTCGTTCCTGGGATTCTCAATCCTGCTGTTCACATTCCTGAGGATTGACGCTGACCGTGACCGGTCGAAGAGCAGAGCCTGAGTCCCACATCATATACACCGCATATTACACAGGAATCCATAATGTGCGACACGCGCATGAGAAGCGTATCGCAATTGCCGGAGACGACAGTTACAGGAGTGCTGCCGGCCTGGTAGAGCATGCCGGCTGTTGCCCCCTCACGGTTCCCCTTGTTATCGTAGAGCGCGCAACAGAGCGTGTCCTCTGCAAAAAGAGAGTCCCCGGTTGCAGAAAGAATTTCTACACGGGTCACAAGATTCTTGAAAGGATAGGAGGCACCGACGCGCACCTCAAGGAAAAGACTATACTCTCCTGTCAAAGGTTCATGAGTGCGGTCGAAAAGGAATGCAATCGTGTCGTTCCTGCTCCAACCACTGCTTTCCACACTGCGGAACTCATGGAAACGTGTCCTGCTGCACGATACAAACAGCAGGACACCAAACAGTACAAGCAATTTACTCGCCCTTCGGAGCATTGTTCTTCTCACCTTTATCCCTCCTGCCACTGTTTCTCCTCTGTTCGGGACGGTTCTGACCTCCTTTGCGGCGTTTCTTCCCGCCACGTGAAGCATTATCGAAGCGGTCGATGTTCTCCTGCTCAAGAAGGTCGGCCGTACGTTTTGGTTCCTGAACTCCACCGGTCTGCAGAGCCTCGGGGCGCTCACCGCGCTTGTTCATCTCAATGACAGCAAACGCACGGCGTCCCGTAATTGTCACAAGGTTTGCCGGGATATGCTTGTCGGTAGAGTATGTCACTTCGCCACGCATTATATCACACTTGAAGAAATAGTATGTGCCATCCTTCGTTTCAAGTTCTACATCACGTGGAGGCAGATTGCGCGAAGCCTCTACATAGGCGTCGACTTCATAGTTGAGACAGCACTTCAGTTTTGCGCACTGACCCGCCAATTTCTGAGGATTGAGGGATATATCCTGAAAACGCGCCGCAGAAGTCGACACCGACACAAAGTTGGTAGTGAATGTTGCGCAGCACAATCCACGACCACAAGGACCAATTCCACCAATGCGGCCGGCCTCCTGACGTGCGCCAATCTGTTTCATCTCAATCTTTATCTTGAACACATCGGCAAGCACCTTAATGAGTTGACGAAAATCGACACGGTTATCGGCAATGTAATAGAAGATAGCCTTTTGACCGTCGCCCTGATACTCGACATCACCTATCTTCATATCAAGGTCAAGGTCCTTGGCTATCTGGCGCGAACGTATCATGGTATCATGTTCACGAGCCTTTGCCTCCTCGAATTTCTCCATATCCACCGGACGCGCCTTGCGGTAAATGCGCTTGAACTCGCTCTCCGGCGTAAGACGTGTCTTCTTCAGTTGCAGCAGCACCAGGCGCCCGGTCATTGTCACTTTGCCGATATCATGCCCCGGAGTAGCCTCGACGGCAACAATGTCACCTTTCTGTAAAGGTATATTGTTACTGTTCCGGTAGTATCCCTTGCGGGTATTCTTGAACTGCACTTCGACAATGTCGGTATACTCCTCGTTGCCCGGCACACATGCGAGCCAGTCGAAGGTATTGAGCGGAGCGTCCATCTTGCCACACCCCTTGCAGCAAATACCGGCACAACCGTTGTTTTCCTTATATCTTTTCTCCATTATTCAGTAACTGTTTAAATTCCTAAAATATATTTTTATAGAAACCGCCTATCTGTTCTTTATCCAGACAATCATTCTCAACGACATGTCGAAAAAGACCATTTTCGCATTCACATTCTGTTCAATGTGTCTCTGCGCCTCAGACAGTTCCTCCATAATACCGAAGATGTTGCGCTCATTCACGAAAGGAGAGAAACGCACCGAGAAGTTTCGCTCGGCCTGCGACATATAGTTCATCTCATTCTCCTTGAAGTTCATTATGAAGTTCTCGCGAATCATGCGCTGGCAATATTCAAGCAGGCGCTTCTGGCGCTCACGGCCAAGTGCTGCAACCTGTTCGCTCCAGACCTTCATCTCGCGTATGTTGCGGGCATAGGCAATGCGCATGAGTTGCATGAACAGTTCAAGGTAAAGCGCCTTGTCGTCGCTCAGCGATATAAGTTCCTCGGCCTGCTCCCAGTTGCCGGCACTCTGCTGGGCAATCATCTTGGCGTCTTCGAATGAAAGTCCCAGACGCGATTGCAGGGCATTTTCCATATCCTCCTGGGCTATACGCGGAACTTCGACACGCTGCGTGCGGCTCTGTATCGTGGTTATTATCTTATCCGGTTCTTCCGACACAAGCAGGAAGAGCGTATCCTTGGGCGGTTCCTCAATTATCTTGAGCAGTTTATTGGAACCCACCTCCTTCATTTTCTCGGGCAGCCATATTATAACCACCTTCCAACCGCCTTCGCGCGACTGCATTGAGAGTTTATGAAGAATCTCGCTGCTCTCGCGCTCATATATCATCGGTTGCTGGTTATCGAGATTGAGTTTTGCAAGCCAGTCATCGTAACTGAAATATGCGCCCTTTGACAGCATTTCACGCCACTCGGCAATATAATCATCACTGACAGGGTTATCACTACCGCTCTTTTTCTTCTTTACCGGGAATACAAAATGCAGGTCACTGTGTATGAACTTGCCGAGTTTCACACATGCCGGACATACCCCGCATGCGTCACCGTTACCCTTGCCGCATAGCAGATAATTGGCAAGCGCTATTGCAATGGCAAGTTTACCGTTCCCTCGCGGACCGGTAATGAGCAGCGCATGGGCCAGGCGGTTGTCATCGACACTGCGACGCAACTGCTCTATCACACCCCTCTGCCCTATTATGTCTTTGAAAAAAATGCTCATCAGTATATGGCCTTTGCAATATCATAAACACTGTCGAAAGCATTGAGCGTGTAGAAGTGAATGCTGGGCACACCGTGCTTCATGAGTTCACGGCATTGGTTTATACCCCACTCGCGCCCCACCTGTGCCACAGCTGCATCGTCCTTGCAATGTTCTATTTCGGCAACAAGTTCGCCCGGCAAATCGACACGGAAAGTCTTCGGCAACACGTTCAACTGCGAAAGACGATGTATGGGTTTTATTCCCGGAATAATGGGAATTGTAATCCCTGCCGCACGTGCACGCTCCACAAAATCGAAATATTTGCGGTTATCGAAGAACATCTGCGTAACTGCATACGCAGCACCCGCGTCGGCCTTCTGCTTGAGCACAGCAAGGTCACTCTCCATGTTGGGTGCCTCCTCATGCTTTTCGGGGTAGCATGCCACACCGAAAGAGAACGGCACACCACGCTCCTTCATCTGCGAGCCGTCGGCAAAGAACCCCTCGTTGAAACGGTTCACCTGAAACACAAGGTCAATGGCGTGAAGATTGCCTTTCTTTGCAGGCGCTGTGTTCGCGTCGCCCTTACACTTGTCGCCACGCAACACAAGGATATCGTTTATTCCCGAGAGTTGCAGGTCTATAAGAGCGTACTCCGTATCTTCAAGCGTATAACCGTCACACAGTATATGCGGTACCACCGGCACGTTATAGCGATGATGAATGGCAGTTGCCACGGCCACAGTCCCCGGACGGCGGCGTATGCTGCTCAATTTAAATGTTCCGTTGCCCAGATTTTGGTACACAGGTTCACTGTGATGGGTTGTTATATTTATATACCCGGGATTGAACTCCATCAGGCGGTCGATGTTACCGAACAACCTGCCGGTTCCTGTACCCTTGAGCGGCGGCAGCACCTCGAACGAGAAGGCAGTCTTTGAAGATGAGTTTATATAGTCTATTACACGCATTTAATGTTTCCAATTTTCCTTAAGATACAAAAATATAAAAAAAACTTTGTTTTTCAGCCTGTTCGGGCAGAAAAACAAAGTAAAAGCAAACAGTTTGCAGAAAAAGGGACTCTACAGGTTCCGCAACAATCCCTTTTTCAATTCAGTATTTCTCCTTCCGGAGTGACGTTCACTACAAATTCAGTTTCATCACCACGGTCAAGTTCAATGGAATAGTAACTTATTGTCTCGCGCTCAATGAAATCAATACTGTCAACCCTGTAACCGTGATAAGCCTCGGCTATGGCCGAATATACCGGTTGCGGCAACTCGGTCCCGCTTACATCCCATGAGGTATACACCCACCTGCTCTGCGAATCGAAATATACATCCTTGACCTTGCCGTCGTGTAATATTTCAATCTCAAGAAGACCATTCTTCTCATACTCCGAAGCACGCAGAGTTGCTCCCGGATATCTACGCTCGATAAACTCCATGACAGCATTGTTGGGGGCGGTTTTCACACTGTCGTCCTCGTCACAGGCGACGAGGACGGGAAGTGACAGCATTATCAACAGAACAAGTTTCTTCATCAGTTGTATAGTATATTATTGGAAGTTGTAAAGTATAGTTTTCTTAATCGTCGATATCCACAATCCTGAAGTCATTGTTGAATTTAAGTTCAAGCCTGTTCGAGAGTTTCACTTCATACCCCCTGCTGTCACGCTCAATCTTCAGAACCTTTTCGGCAGAATAGTTTTCTGCAATGTACTTCTTTATTGGAGCAGGGACGATGGCTGAAGGAACCTCACCGTAACGGCAATCGACCTCTTTCCATGCACCTTTGTTGGTAAACTCAAGTTTAGTACCATCGGCAAGCACAACCTCATAGGAACGCTCCAGGAAATCAGTTTCATGCTTTGCATAGGAAATTTTGACGCCGGCAAAATTATCGTTGATGAAACTCTGCGCCTGAGCCGGCAACTGGTTCTTGTTTATAACCTTATCGCCACCACCGAAGGCCAATACTGCACTGAAGGAAAATACCACTGCTAACAGAACAAAAATCTTTTTCATAATACTTAGTTGTTTTTTGATTAGTTATTTAACACACATTTCTCTATTTTTGTTTTAACAAAGTGCTTATTTCATTACTCTTCCGCACTTGTTACACTGCAAAGGTTATACATGATTCTGAAATGAATCTGAAATTTTATTCTATTTTCAAAAAAAATGTGGATGCCCAAAATATTTAGGCATCCACATTTATAGACGTTCTGAGAAACAATCAGCAATCCTCTTTAAAGAACCTCCCGTAAAGCCAAGCAGCAATATAGTAAACCACAACACCTGTAACAAGACCGGCAATGGCGTCAATCAGATAATGCGCCTTAATGTAGACAGTGGCACAACAGAGCAGCACAAAAACAGGGAACAGGATTGCTGCCAGACGCTTGCTTGTCTTGAAAGAGAGAATCAACAGAACAACCGAGACGCCGATATGCGAACTCGGAAAAGCCGCAGTCGGGCGCTCCCCGGCACTCTGCGCCAGACCCACAAGATTTGTAAACAGAGCCCCTTTACCCTCCTGGGCAAAAGTTATTTCGGGGTTCAAATTGAAGTAGTCTCCTATTTCGGGGTACAGCCCCGCTGCAGCCAGTTCTTCGCCAATGACAGGGAAATAGAACTGCGGACCAGAAACGGGCAGGAATATATACACCGTATAATAGAGGAAGAACGACGCCATTATTATGAATGTCACGCGGTCGACCTCCTTTGGACGACGGAAAAAGCAGAAGAACGACACTGTGGCAATCATAGGATAGTATAACCAGTAACCCATATTGAACAGTTCGCGCCACACAATACTGCTGCACACCTGCTCGAACAGCAATGCAGGCTGACAGCCGAATATATCAAACTCCAGCGTTGCAAACCAATGGTCAAGATTAGGGAATATCCTGTTGAACTCAAAAGTGTCGGGGTACCAGTAGTTCAGCAGGAACATCTGCGACACCATCCTCACGAGGCGTATAGCCTTTGAAGGGTACAGGGTGTACATATAAATTACAGCAAAGGTCCCAACCAAAATAACGAAACGCCCCATGAGCATTCCTTGAGGGTCATTCAACCTGTCAAAGAATATTATTATGAGCAGTGTTGTCAACAGATTGTAGAGAATGTTCAGTTTCTCCACAGCAAGAAACTTCACCTCAAGTTCCTCGCGTTTGAATAAGTCTATAGCCATTTTTCCTGTTTATACCATTCTACAGTCTCCTTGACACCGTCCTTGAGCGGATAGTCAATACTGAAACCCAGTTCCTGTTCTATGGGCGCAGTGTCGCAGAGCCAATTGCGTTGTTTCATTATCTTGTATTTGTCGCCATTGAGCGTGCCCGGTTTGCCGGTAAGGTGTGAGAGCCATCCGGCACACAAGCATGCCACCTTGAGCACCCACACCGGTGCCTTTATGTGCAACACTCCCCTGATTCCCATCTCGTGCTGAATGCAATCACTGAATGCACGGCTGCTGTACCCTTGGGGTTCACTCACAAAATAACAGCGATTCTCCACCCTGCTCTCCATTGCCATGTATATTGCCTTCACAAGGTCCTTTACATAAATGAAAGTGATTACTTGAGGCCTGTACCCTACTGCAAAATCAATATGATTCTTTATGCTCACCGCCATTTGGTAGTAGTCGCGCTCGCGAGGACCATAGACACCTGTAGGACGCAGGATTATATAAGGGAACTGCGCATTCTCCATTACATACCTTTCGGCAAGCACCTTGCTTTTGCCGTATGCTGTGTTAGGGGCAGGGGTGTCACTTTCAAGTATGGGGGCATACGGTTGCTGTTCGTGCAAAGGTCCGAAGATACTGAGCGAACTCAGATATATGAACTTGCGCGGTTGCATGCCGGCAAGGACAAGAGCGTCTACAAAGTTCCTTGTCCCTTCATAGTTTACCTTGAAGAACTCCTTTTTATCGAGACATTTTGTGACTCCTGCCGCATGTACAATATAATCCCAAGTGCCATGTGACGCCTTGAATACCGACAGTTGTTCCATGAGCCGTTCCTTGGACAAGAAATCGAGTTCGATAAAATTAATGCGCTCATCTTTCAGGTACCTGCGACTGCTGCCGCCACGCATGCCGGCCCAAAGGGTGAAGCCCTTCTCCAACCCTTTCTCGACAACAAAACTGCCTATGAAACCGCTTGCTCCTGTAACCAATACTTTCATCACTGCAAAGATACAACAAAGAAACGGAAAACAGTGCGACAATATCTTTTTAATCTTTTACAGTAACACGCCTTGCTGAACGGAACACCCCTGCGGCAAAGCCTTTTTCACATACTTTAATATTGCAGCACACACTTTTTGCTCCGGAATATTGACAAATGCCGTTTTATTACTATTTTAGCAACAACAAAAAATATCACACTATGGCAAAGAAAGGTGGAAAAGGCAAAGGCCGTATAAACAAGAATGCACTTGTGGAAATGCTCGTATCGTTATTCAACCACAACCAGGGCAAAATGTTGAGTCCAAAGGAGATATTCAAAGAGTTGAGCCTGACCTCCACAGCGTCAAGGACACTCTGTGTGGAGATTCTGGACGACATGGTTTTTGACGGTTTCATAATGGAACCCGAATTCAGAAGATATGTGCTCGCGAACAACACTTCAATGCTGTTCGGCACATTCTCGCGCAGCAAGGACGGATATAACGAGTTCTACCCCGAGGACGGCAGCGAACCTGTACTCATAAGCGAGCGGAACTCGGCACATGCACTCACCGATGACCTTGTACGTGTTGCGCTCTTTGCACGAAGGCGAGGACGCGGGCGCGAAGGCGAGGTGGTGGAGATTGTGAAGCGCGTACACGACACCTTTGTGGGCGAATTGCATGTAGAAAAGCATTATGCCTTTCTCATTACCGAGAACCGCATAATGCCCAATGACATATTCATTCCCAAGGAGATGCTCAAGGGCGGCAAGAATGGCGACAAGGCAGTGGTAAAACTGCTCGAGTGGGCGCCGGAGAGCAAGAACCCCGTGGGTAAGGTAATTGACATACTTGGCAAGAGCGGCGAGAACAATGCCGAAATGAATGCCATACTTGCCGAATATGGCCTGCCTTACAAATACCCCGAGGCCGTAGAAGAGGCCGCAGCCAAACTCCCCACCGACATTACCGACGAGGAGATTGCCAAGCGCGAGGACTTCCGCGGAGTGACCACCTTCACCATTGACCCCGCCGACGCAAAGGACTTTGATGACGCACTCTCCATTCGCCCCGCAGGAGAAGGACTGTGGGAAGTCGGCGTGCACATTGCCGATGTATCGCACTACGTTACCGAAGGCAGCATAATAGACAAGGAGGCATTCAAGCGCGCGACATCAATATACCTTGTAGACCGCACAATTCCCATGCTCCCCGAAAGGCTCTGCAATTTTCTATGCTCACTGCGCCCCAACGAAGAGAAACTCACATACTCGGTCATATTCACCATAAACGAGAAGGCCGAAGTGAAGAAATCGCACATCACCCGTTCCATAATAAAGAGCAACCGCCGCTTCTGCTACGAGGAGGTACAGGAAATAATAGAAAAGGGCGAAGGCGAGTACTACAACGAGATAAACATACTCAATACACTTGCGCAGAAAATGCGTGGGAAGCGTTTCCAGTCAGGCGCAATCGACTTCCAACAGGCCGAAGTGAGGTTCCGTCTCGACGACAGCGGCAAACCTCTGTCGGTTTACTTCACCGAGAGCAACGAGTCACACCAGTTGATTGAGGAGTTCATGCTCCTTGCAAACCGTACCGTTGCCGAGAAAATAGGTCAAAAGAGTGCCACGAACAAGAACCCCAAGGTCTTTGTGTACCGCATACACGACCAACCCAACCCCGAGAAGATTGCCATGCTCTCGAAGTTCGTCACCAAACTCGGTTACAAGATGAAGAGCGCTTCGGGGCGCACCACATCGGCCACGGCACTCAACAGCCTGCTCAAGGAGGTGCACGGTACAAAAGAGCAGAACGTTATTGAGCAGATATCATTGCGCACAATGCAGAAGGCGCGCTACTCCACTGAGAACATAGGACACTACGGTCTCGCATTCCGCTACTACTCACACTTCACCTCACCGATACGCCGTTACCCCGACCTGCTTGTGCACCGCCTGCTGCACCGTTACCTCACCCTTGAGTCACGCACGGTGAGCAAACAAAAATATGAGGACCTTTGCGAGCACTGTTCGGCCCAGGAACAGGTTGCAGCCAATGCCGAACGCGCAAGCATAAAGTACAAGCAGGTTGAATTCATGAGCGAGCACATAGGCGAGGAGTACGACGCCGTCATCAGCGGCGTTACCGAGTGGGGGTTATATGCCGAAATCAACGTGAACAAGTGCGAGGGTATGATTCCCATGCGCACACTGCAGGACGACTATTATGAGTTCGACGACGCCAACTACTGCCTAATAGGGCGCCGCACACACCGCAAGTTCACAATTGGCGACCCTGTACGGATACGCATAGTACGCGCCAACCTCGACCGCAAGCAACTCGACTTTGAACTGGTAGAATGACAAAACAACGTTTTGTTATCGACGAGTTTTGCAGCAACAGGTCAAACGTAGCATAGCCGCAGGTTATGCCGTTTGGGTTGCGAAAAGTAAAACGAGTCAATGACAGTGCAAATATAGAATGACAGACAGCATTTCAGTTTATTTTCAGAAACCGTCCCTACCTTTTAAAAAAAAATCAATGAAACTGCTTGTTATAGAAGATGACGCCTCGCTACGTGAGATAATGCAACGCGCATTGCAGAGCGAAGGCTATGTCGTAGAGACAGCCCCGACATATTTTGACGCCTGCGACAAGATTGCCGGCTACAGTTACGATTGCATAATGCTCGACATAATGCTGCCCGACGGCAACGGTCTGAAACTGCTTGAGGAGATAAAAAAAAGCGGAAAGGAAGAGAGGGTTATAATAATATCGGCGCGAGACTCACTCGACGACAAGATAACCGGTCTTGACCTTGGTGCCGACGACTACCTTGCCAAACCGTTCTACATGGCCGAACTCTCGGCACGCATAAAGAGCGTAATGCGCCGCGGCAGCGGTGCGGTGAACAACAGCATGAAAGCAGGGAACATAACCCTTGACCTGGGCAGCCGCACCGTAAAGGTAGACGGCAAGGATGTACCGCTACTTAAAAAGGAGTTCGACATACTGCTCTACTTCATGCAACGCCCGGGTCACATTGTAGACAAAGCCGTGCTTGCCGAGGCCGTGTGGGGCGACCACATTGACATGGTCGACAACTTCCAGTTTGTCTATGCCCAGATAAAGAACCTCCGCAAGAAACTCGCCGAAGCAGGCGCCGACATCAACGTAAAGGCCGTCTACGGCTTTGGTTACAAATTCACAGACACCGAAGAATGAAACTCATCTACCGCGTTACATTAAGGCTCTCCATTGTGCTGTTGCCCATTCTTCTCATTTGGGCAACAGTATTCTACTTCTCAATGGTAAACGAAATAAATGACGAGACAGACGACAGCCTTGAGGACTATGCCACCATGCTCATACGCCGCACGCTCACAGGCAGCGAACTACCCGGGCAGAGCGACGGCAGCAACAACACCTACAGCATTGAACTGCTCGGCAACAGCGGACAGCACAAACCTTATATACATTTCGAAGACCGCAGAGTGTATATCCCCGAGAAGAGAGAGACCGAACCCGCCCGCACCCTCACAATGACCTTTGCCGACAGCGACGGCAACACATACCTTCTCACCGTGTCCACGCCCACATTCGAGCGCGAGGACCTGCTGCTCTCTGTGCTATGGCACCTTATATTGCTCTATGCCACACTCACACTCACCATACTTGCCGTAACGGCACTCATCTTCAACTACAGCATGCGCCCGCTTTACCGCCTGCTTTCCTGGCTCGACAACTACAACCTTGGCGACGGCGTAGAGAACCTTCCCGTGTGCACACACACAACAGAATTCAAGAAACTGACCGAGAGCGCCCGGAGCACAATCGAGCGTGCCGAGAAATATTACGAGCGCCAGAAACAGTTCATAGGCAACGCCTCGCACGAATTGCAGACACCGCTTGCCGTACTGGGCACACGCATTGAGTGGATGATTGACAACACCCCGCTCACCGAGGAACAGTTTGCCGAACTCGCCAAAATGCGCCAGTCACTGCACCGTTTGAGTCGCCTCAACCGCACTCTGCTGCTAATTTCAAAGATTGAGAACGCACAATTCAACGAAAAGCACGACGTTGACTTCGTAGAACTCACAAACAATGAACTTGAAATTTACCAAGATATTTATGCCGGCAAAGAGATACAATGCAACACAGAAATGCCTGCGCGTTTCATTGTTAGCATGGACGAATCATTGGCAACGACACTTGTCACCAACCTATTGAAGAACGCCTTCCTGCACACCGCTGACGGCAGTACAATAGACATTTCCCTGTCGAACGGCACTCTCACCGTGAGCAATAGCGGCGAGGAAACCCTTGACGCCACCCGCCTCTTCGACCGCTTCTACACAAGCGGCAAAAGTGGTTCCACCGGTCTGGGTCTTGCACTTGTGAAGTCAATATCGGAGTTCTACAAATTCGGGCTGGAATACAGTTTCACCGGCGGGAAACACCACTTTACTGTAAGGTTCTAAAAAAGAATCATTAAAACATTTAGAAAAAGTGCTACATTACAAGCACTGCCTTACCCTCTTCAAGCGAGCGCTTTACGTCTATAATGCGCTGGTTACTGCTGCCACGGAAACGCAGTTGCTCATCACGCAAAGCCTCAACGAAACGGCCGTCTACAAGTACATCGACCTGCTCAAGCAATGTACGTTGTGCGGGATTTTCAAGAATCTGTTCAAACAGATAACCGGTGTAGCACCAAATATTCTTGCTGCTTCGCTCCTTTATTGCAACGGCAAGTTCGGTAAAACCCTGAGGCTGGAACATAGGGTCGCCGCCCGAAAAGGTGACATCGGCAAAAGGGTCGGCGAGAATCACCTCAAGAATCTCCTCAATATCCACATCGTGTCCGTTGTTTATGTCCCATGACCGGGGGTTATGACACCCCGGACAATGGTTCGGGCAACCGGCACAATAGATTGTAGTGCGGAAGCCCGGACCATCGACTGTAGTGTCCTCCACAATGTCGAGTATGGATATTTTTGTCATGTTATTCGTGAACTACGCGGTCGTTGAGTTCGGCAAGTTTAGCCTTGTTCCAGCGGTCGGTGGTACCTACGAGATAACCTGTGATACGCTGCAATTTATCAAGGTTCTTGCTGCCGCACTGCGGACACTCCTGAAGGTCCTTTGTTGAGTTCTCATATCCGCAATCGAGACAACGGTTGCGGTTGTGGTTCACCGAACCGTAACCAATGTTGTACTTGTCCATCATATCGACCACACGCATGATGGCCTCGGGGTTGTGTGTGGCGTCACCGTCAATCTCAACGTAGAAAATGTGACCGCCGCGTGTAAGGTCGTGATAAGGAGCCTCAACCTCGGCCTTGTGACGTGCGCTGCACTTGTAATAGACAGGAACGTGGTTACTGTTTGTATAGTAGTCGCGGTCGGTAACACCTTCGATTACGCCGAAGCGTTTGCGGTCGCCACGTGTGAAACGGCCGGAGAGTCCCTCGGCAGGAGTTGCAAGCACGCTGTAATTGTGCTGGTACTGCTCCGAGAAATCATTGGCACGGTCACGCATGTATGTGATAATGCGCAAACCAAGTTCCTGCGCCTCTTCACTCTCACCATGGTGCTTGCCCACAAGCGCAACGAGACACTCGGCAAGACCAATGAAACCTATACCCAATGTGCCCTGGTTTATTACAGGAGCAATTGTATCACCGGGTTTGAGTTTGTCGCAGCCAATCCATAGCGCCGACATCACCAGAGGGAACTGCTTTGCAAAAGCACTCTTCTGGAACTCCATGCGCTCATGCAACTGGCGTGCGGTAACATCGAGCAGTTCGTCGAGTTTAGCGAAGAACATCGCAATGCGCTGTTCCTTGTTCTCAACCTCCATGCATTCTATTGCAAGGCGCACTATGTTTATGGTAGAGAACGAGAGGTTACCGCGACCCACTGATGTCTTTTGCCCGAAACGGTTCTCATACACACGGGTACGGCAACCCATTGTTGCCACCTCATGCATATAGCGCTTCGGGTCATCTGCTCTCCACTCCTCGCTCTGGTTGAATGTAGCGTCAAGGTTCAGGAAGTTAGGGAAGAAACGGCGTGCTGTAACCTTGCATGCAAGTTGGTAAAGGTCATAGTTGCGGTCACCCGGCAAGTAACTTACACCGCGTTTCTTCTTCCATATCTGAATGGGGAATATTGCAGTCTCGCCGTTGCCCACACCGCGGTAGGTGCTGTTCAGCAGTTCGCGGATTATGCAACGCCCCTCGGCCGAAGTATCTGTACCATAGTTGATTGAACTGAACACCACCTGATTGCCGCCACGTGAATGAATGGTATTCATGTTGTGGATGAACGCCTCCATAGCCTGGTGCACGCGTGCTACAGTCTTGTTCATGGCATGCTGCATTATGCGCTCCTCGCCGCTGAGGAAATCAAGGGGTTGCTGAATATAGTCCTCAATCTCCTTATTATAAAGGTGCGAGTAATCGGCGCCTGTAAGTTCCTCGATTGCCTTGAGTTCCTCGATGAAACTTGAACGCACATAAGGAGCAAGGTAGAAATCGAATGCCGGTATCGCCTGACCGCCGTGCATTTCGTTCTGCGCAGTCTCCATTGAGATACATGCCATGATACTTGCCGTTTCAATGCGCTTTGCAGGACGTGACTCGCCATGGCCGGCATTGAAACCGTTGCGCAGTATGTTGTCGAGCGGGTGCTGGCAACATGTAAGACTCTTGGTGGGATAGTAGTCCTTATCGTGTATATGCAGATAGTTGTTGTGTACGGCGTCCACGACCTCTTCACTCAAAAGGAAATCGTCGACGAACGGTTTTGTACTCTCGCTGGCGAACTTCATCATCATTCCGGCGGGGGTGTCGGCATTCATATTGGCATTTTCGCGGGTGACATCGTTCGACTGTATATTGATGATTTCCTGGAAAATGTCACGGGTCTTTGCCTTGCGCGCAATGCGGCGCTGGTTACGGTAAGCGATGTACTTCTGTGCAACATCCTTGCGGCTACTCTTCATGAGTTCGAGTTCCACCATGTCCTGTATAGCCTCCACTGTCATCTGCGCGTCGCCGCGGAAAGAGATGTGGTCGGTTATCTGACGGATAAGAGACATGTCCTCGCCCTTATCGGTGTGCAGCATGGCCTTACGGATGGCCGTGATAATCTTCTCTTCATTAAAGCCTACAATACGCCCGTCGCGCTTTACAACTGTCTGAATCATATATTTATTGAATTTTTGTTTCGGGAACACGAAAGGTAGGCAAAAATAAAAAATATATGCAAAGAATTATGTTAAAGAGAAAAAAAGATATCAACAATATTCCATTTTAGGAAAACAGCATGAGTCGGGTTGTGCTTTTTAGTTAAAAATACAAAATTTAACCGTTTGCATTTGTTTGTTTCTGCGGGAATATATACATTGCACCCAGTGAGTACAACCCATTATATTAACCCATTAACAACCTCGCCTATGATTGTCTGGATTATAATAATAGGAATTCTTGTCGTCGCCTTCACTGCAAAGATGATTGTAAAACTGCGCCGCAGGAAATACGCAGGAAATTACCACCCCATAATCAACACACGCAAGAAGAGAATGAAATTCACCCGAAGGTTCCGTCACACCGAAGGATTGGGTGATTGAACGATTATACAACGAGGTCCGGCATTAATGCCGGACCTCGTTGTATAATCAACTGTTACGCACCTCTTCTATTTCTTCGGGCGACATTGGCTTGTACTTGCCCAGGCGGCGTGCGCCACCCTCGAATACAAGGTAATCCTCCTCGCCACGCATTCCGCCGAAGTTCTTCCATGCCTCCAGTTTATCGTAGCAGATGAAATCGGTGAACTGCTTCTCGGCACGCCATTTGTCAATGAGGTCAGGGATAAAGTAGATACCCGGTTCAACAGTGAACACAAATCCCGGTTCAAGGGCCTTTGCAAGACGCAAAGATTTCCAGCCGAAGAGAGGACTCTTTGTACGACCCTCCTCGTAACCTACATTGACCTCGCCAAGATTCTCCATGTCATGTACGTCAAGACCCATCATGTGACCAAGACCGTGAGGCATGAACATGCATGTTGCACCCTTTACGGTAGCCTCAACAGGGTCGCCCTTCATGAGACCGAGGTCAATCATACCCTTTGCAATCTCTGTAAGCACAAGTTTATGAACCTCGCGATACTCTATTCCCGGGCGCAGGTTCTCCACTGCCGTGAGGTGCGCACGGCGCAATATATTGCACACGGTACGCTGCTGCTCGGTAAAGTGTGTGCCCACAGGCATTGTTGTGGTAAGGTCACCGGCATAATGCATTGCATTCTCGCAACCCGAGTCAAGAAGCAACATCTGCCCCTCTTTGAGCGGAGCAGTACCATAAGCATGGTTATGCAATGTCTGACCGTTCACTGTTGCGATTATGGGGAACGAAAGCCCGAAGTTATGTTTCTGGGCTTCGGCCTGCACAACAGCAACAATCTCGGCCTCGGTTGTACCGGGTCGCACAGCACGCATGGCAGCGCAATGCATGTCAACCGAAACGTTTACAGCCTCCTCAATCTGCGCTATCTCCTCCTCACTCTTGTAGTTGCGCTGCGCAATGACGGCCCTTACAAACTCAAGAGAAACCTCCCGGGCCTGCTCGGCAGGATTAATGCCAAGAAGTTCCTGTAACCAAACCTGGTGCTCACCACGGTAGGGAGGAAGGAAATGTATTCTCTGCCCTTTGGCCTGTGCATTCTGTACATATGTTGCAAAATCGGCCATCGGACGTGTAATTTCAATACCCACACGCTCGCTCTTCTCCTTGATTGTAGGCTGTACGCCTGTCCACACAATATCATCTATCGTGAGTTCGTTACCGAAGATTATCTCCTTGTCGTTGTCGATGTCTATTACAGCGGCAAGCCCCTCATAATCCGAAGCAAAGTAGTAAAGGAATGTAGAGTCCTGGCGGAAATGGTATGCATTGTCGGCATAGTTCATACCCGTGAAATTGTTACCCAAGAACAGCAGCAATCCATCACCCATTCTCTCTTTAAGCGCCTTGCGGCGTGCGATATAAGTCTCTTTTGAAAACATGTTGGTTATATTTATAAGTTATTATCTTTATCTTTTTATTATTGCCCTCAACACAAACCACATGTGCCGTCCTATTGTCGGCAGAAGGCCATAGTGGTTGCTCATCACCTTGAAACGTTCCATGAGCGAAGCACGATGATGTTTCAAAGATAGTCCATTTTGCAGATAATTCACCACAACACCCTCAGTTTTAACCAGTTTTGATGAAACTTTCATCACTTTAATGCACCAGTCCACATCGGACGACAAGCGGTATTTGAGGTCGTACATGGGTGCTATGTCCCTGCGGGCATAGAATGCCTGATGGCACACAAGCATTCCATCCCTGAAACTGCGCCATGTAAGGTTATCGGGCGCTTTCAGGCGGCGCATGCGCACGAACTCGCGTGCGTCGTTCACCTCGGCGGTCTCGCCATAGAGCACATGCGGCAGTTCATCACAGGCAGCAGCAGTATTGGCCAGTTTCTGCAAGGTGTCGGGAGCATAGAACGAATCGCCGGCATTCAGGAAGCATAGATAGTCGCCCGTTGCAAGGGCAATACCCTTGTTCATGGCATCGTATATACCCCTGTCGCGCTCGCTCACAATGTGGGCAAACTGCACGCCGCTTGCTTTTGCCTTTGCCACGGTGTCATCAGTGGAACCGCCGTCAATGAGCAGATACTCATAATTGGTATATGTCTGCGAGAGCACACTCTCAAGAGTATGCCCGATGAGATCGCCTGCGTTGAAAGCGACGGTTATGATGGAGAATTTAGGTTGCTGAGCCATTATCCTTTTACTTTTCTATATATAATCGCACATACAAGCAGCACAATCACGACACCCACCACGATGGACATATATAACGACCATGCATGGCTCTTTATCATAAGTTCATCGACACACTTGAATTCAACAGTGTGTTCGCCGGCAGGAAGAGGCAACGCGCGCAGCACATAGTTGGCACGTACGGGAACAACCTCCTTGCCGTCGACATATGCCTTCCAGGTCTTGTAATACACCTCGGAGAAAACGGCCATTTTAGGAGCCTCGCAGTTACTCTTGTATACAAGATTTCCCGGGTTGCGGTACTCTACCAGTTCTATTGTTCCCGGGGTTGGATTGTTATACAGGGCAGGATTGCCAATCTTGCTCTCCCAGCACCTGTCAATAATCGCCGCCGTCTTGTCAACATGGTCAAGTGCGGCAATCTCCTCTTTTGGACTGCCTACCCACTCAATTCTGTCAACAAGCCAACAATGTCCGAAAGCATCGCTGTTCAGCGCCACCTCGTTTGCCGATGTGCCTTGAATGAAATACTTAGTGTTGAGCATATCAAGGACACGTTTATTTCCCTTGCTTATCTGCTGTTCTATGAGGTCCTGATAACGGGAAAGTTTGGCCGGGCTGTAGCCTCCTACCGAATTGTGATAATATGATGTGAATGACTGGTTGAACACACTGCCGCGCGTGTAGTCAAGCACACGATAATGGTTGTCGCCCTCGATAGCATGTATCGCCTTGTCGGCGTCGGTAATCTGTATCTCGGTTGTCTTATTCTTCACCATGAAATGACTGTCGTTCACAAAGCGCTTGCACACCGGCCACATATCAAGCAGGAACAGCACTCCAAGAAGAGCAATGAACACCCACTGCTTCATATTCTTGATAATGGCAAAAAGGTACATGAGCACTGCTGCTGCGGCAATAAACCCGAATGAGCGCCACGCGTCACTTGCAAACATCGACTGGCGCTCGGTTATAAGCGCGTCCATGAGTTCGGGTACCTCGGCGAACTGCGCGTCGGTTGGCGATGTAAAATCGAACAGCGAAGAACCTGCCAGCGCCAATATGAGTGTTATTCCGCCTACAACGCCTGCCGAAAGGTAGAGCCCCTTTATAGCCGCGACTTTCTCGCCTGCATTTTCAGGAGCAATCATCTCCATGAATCTCTTTACGGCCAATATTGCAAGTGTCGCCATTGTGAGTGTAGTAATCACCAGTGCCTGCGACGGCGCCCTGAACTTGTTGTAAAGGGGAAGATACTCAAACAGGAACTCATTTACCGATGGCAGATTGCTTCCCCATGCAAGTACCAGCGAAAAAAGCGTTGCTGCAAAAAGCCACCACTTTTCGGGACCGCGCACTATGAGCAGACCGAGTACAAACAGAAAACACACAATTGCTCCGGCATATACCGGACCCGATGTTCCATACATGGCCTGCGGTCCCCAGTATGTAGGCGCATACATGGCCTTCTCCGACGCCTCTTTCCTTATACGTCCCTGAATACTACCTATGTAGTCGACAATTTCGTCCTGCGTTGCACCCGGGTTCGCATTCTGTACAGCCTCAACATACCCCATTGTAGTAGAATACTCTGCATAAGGATAATATGCCTTGTAGAATTCGCTGTTCTTGTCTACTTTATACGAAGAGGCAGCACCGTACATATTAGGCACAAGCAGGGTAAGACTCTCCATTTTGCCGTAACTCCAACGGAAGGCATACTCGGTATCGAGACCACCGGAGTTTCCGCTCTCTTCAGTTGCCAATTCCGAACCGCCACGCATTGAATCCTTGGAATAGTCGGCAGTAGGCAACAGGATTCCCGCAGCGGGAGCAATGGACAACACCGCCACAACCGCAAGCAGCGCTGTAGCCTTGCAGTAATACGGCAACCATTTCTCTCTGATTGCATACACAAGATATACAACAGCCATTATTGCAGCAACTATGGCTGTGTAGTAACTCATCTGCTGATGGCTCCAGAGAATGTTTAGGCCGGCAAAAATGAGCGTTACGAGCGCTCCAAGGAGAAGTTTTCTCCTGTACATCAATACAATGCCGCCAATGAGAGGAGCCATTGTCGCTATAACCAGACTCTTGTTCATGTGCCCGGCAGCAATGATTATGAAATTGTAGGACCCGAGCGTATATACTATGGAACCCGCTATACTGAGCCACGGTTTACATCCAAGAGCCAGAAAAAGAATGTAGCACCCTATGAAGGTTGCGAATATGCAACCTATGTGACGGCGCGAAGCGCCGAAAATACCCAAGGTTACCACATCGGCTGCAGGTTTGAACACGTTGGCCGGTTGGGGCGAATAGGTATAGTTACAGGGCATGCCCGAGAACATGGAGTTAGACCAGTAGGAATACTCCCCGCTCTCCTCGTGATAATCCTTGGCATCCTTGCCCCATGCAATGGAACCTATCGCGTCGTCTTGCTTTATATCCTTGCCTTGGAGCACCGGACTGAAGTATACCAGTGTAAGCACAAGAAAAACAGCAACCGCAACCACATGCGGAAGGATTGCTTTCCAGTTAAAGTTCTTCATATTCTATCTTTTCTATTTTCAATTATATTCTTGATATATCCGTACATCCTTTCTTCATACTTCTCAAGCGAGCACTCCTCCCGCACAAACCTATGTGCAGCAAAGGCTTTCGCAGCAAACGTCTCAAGCGGAAGGGAGTCGGCCCGCAGCATAGCCTCTTCAAAAGCCGTGTAAGTGACACCGGGCACCACAATCCCGTTATCCGAGAAATCTATTCCCGTTGCCCGGCTATACACAGGCAACAGAGCGCCATTGCCAAGCACGTTGAGTACAGAGACTGCACCGCCTTCTGACACAGACGGGTTAAGCAATATACCGCATTGCACCAGCAAATCAGCAAATTCCTTTGATTCAATATCTACAAATCCATGCAACACTATGTTGCTGCAATTCTTTATAATAGGCCTGTAATATTCCCAGAAATCTTTCTCATTGCTGCTGCTTCCGCACACGTGCAATGTAAATTCGGGATGTGCAGCAGCAAAATCAATGGCAATGTCAAGTCCCTTATGCAAAAGACCGGTACTGCCGAACCACAAAATATTCCTGCGGCAAGCAGCGAAATCCTTCTCTTCACACGGTTCATTCACCTTGAAATAGAAAGCCGGAAGCCAGCAGTACCGTTCCTGCGCAGAGTCCTCTTCGAGGAACTGCTCGTAGACATACCTGTCACCAAGACATATTACAGCGTCACTGAAACGTGCCTCATAGTAGTTTCTTGGGTCGCCCGGCATATAACGGTTTGAATCGAGGAACCAGCGACCATGTCTGCTGTAGAATTCAAGGTTACGCATAGCGGTCTTCCTATAGTTGAAACATGTTTCGGCGCCGACGGAGTAGAAGATTCTCAATGGAGAGATATCGGCATTGGCACTGAAAGACCCCATGAAAGCATTGCCGTTTATGCCAAAGACCACATCATAAGGCGTATAATCGATTCCGCTCTTTGCCCGTGACGCACAGTCCACATTGTACCCCAAACGGTTGAAGCACCTGGCAACGACGAGGCATTCGGTGAGATTGGAGTGGTGCTTTGGCAACTCTTTGCCGCTGAAAGCCTCGGGAAGATGGCACAACAACACACGCTTGCCATGGTTCTCGCGGAACACGTTTTTAACAAGCCTGTCGGTAGAGAAGAGACGCTGCACCCATGACACCACTCGGGCACCCATTCGGCGTTTGGCAATAGGCCATATGCGGGATATTTCGGAACGGTTCAGTTTCATAGTCACAGTTTTCGGTATACTTTACAGGTCTGCTCCACCATGCGCCCGATGGAGAATTCTTTGCTGCGCTCAATTCCTTTCTGACGCAGTTCGTCGCGCAGGGCTGTACTCGACAAGAGTTCCTTGAGCGTATCCTGCATTGACTGCGCATTGCTCGGGTTAAAATATATGGCTGCGTCGCCCGCCACCTCGGGGAATGCACTGGCATTGCTCAGGCACACCGGGCAACCGTTGGCAAAAGCCTCGAGGATAGGAATTCCAAAACCTTCGTAGTGCGACGGGAATACAAAACACTGCGCATGACGGTAAAGCGAAGCCATCTGAGCGTCGGCGGCGGCAATGTGCACGAGTTTATCGGCAATGTTCCATCGCCTGAATAACTTTACCTCTGAAGCGCTGAACGGCGAACCGGTACAAACGACCTTGAGGTTCGGGTCAAGATTGAAAATCGGGCGTATGGCCGAAAGCCAAGGAAGAAAATTCTTGTAGCCTTTACGCTCGCCCACATAAAGCACATATCTGTCGAAGAGTTGCTGTGCGGGCTCTGCAATGACCCGATAGCCGTGGTGCACAACTGTAATCTTTGAAGGGTCGGTTCCAAGCAGTTCCACAATATCGCGCTTGGTATTCTCGCTTACGGCAATTATATGGTCAGCCTCGGCAATGAGGCGTTTCTTATGAGGGATAGTGCGGTCGTAAAGGAGCACATCCTGCGGATAGCGTTCAAAAGTCATGTCGTGCACCGTGAGCACAAAAGGTTTCCCACGGCGTTTCACATGCTTGAGAAAATAGGGATTGAAATATGTAGGATGAAATATATCGTAATTGTCGAACCTGACAGCCTCCCAGGCAACAGTCCTGTTAGCCAACATGTATATCTGCCGGCGGAAACGGTAGTTTTGGGGAAAGGATATCTTTTCGTACCTGTGACCATAGGTTTCGGTAACATAATGGTTTTCGCAGTAACGCATGGGTATATCGGCCAGAAATTCGTCAGCAGGCAGATTGTACATAAGGTCGGCAAAGTACCGTGTAACACCGCCAAAACGCTGCAACGTAAACATCTGATTATCGAACAATATCTTTTTCATCAGCACTATGCTTTTTTACGTTTAAAAAGAAAATCGGTTATCTCTTGCAGTTCCTTGCTACGCAGAGTCCATGCGGTCCCAGCATACAACAGCGCAGCAATGCCCACACGCGACAACAGGAGCTGAAGTTCACCGTCAATGCTGTCCGTAAGCACATATGTCAGAACCATTGTTGCTGCGGCAAGCAGCATGTAAGGAGAAACATCGAGCAGGAACATCGGAAACGTCACCGCAATTTCTTTACTCGCAAAGTATCGCCACACAAACAGCCACAAGGCATTGAACACACAATAACTGAACAGCATAGGTCTTATCCCGAATGGATGTACAAACAGCAGTATTGCCAACATGAGTACCCCTTGCACTATTGTACACCACATGAATGTGCGCGAACGCCCGCAACTAACAAGCAGATTCGTCAACATTGACTGAAGCGGCATGAAGGCGCCCCAAACGGCAAGTATACGCAACATTGACGCGCTTTCGGCCCATTTGTCCGTGATTACTATCGTTATGAGTTCCGGAGCAACCAATGACAGACCGAACATGACCGGAAATGAAACAAAGGCTGTAAAGCGGAGCATTTTGCGGAAAACGCGCAACTGTCTCTCGCTGTCATCGACCACCTTTGCCAGTACAGGTTGTGCCACAGCATTCACCATGCCGTTTACAACATCCCCGCCCATATTGAACCACTCGGCGGCCTTGGTATAATTACCGACATCTGTCTTCGTGTAGAACTTACCCAATATGAACGAGAAGATATTCCAGTTGAAACGCTGGAAAATATTGGTTATCAAGAGCCGGTAACTGAACGCAAACAGATATTTCAGCGGAGCAAAGTTCACTTTAAGACTCGGACGCCATGGAGTGAAACACCAACAAACCACAGTGCGCACAAGCACATACACAATGCTCTGTGTGGCAATGCCCCAATAGGAGTACCCCTTTATGGCCATTACCACACCCACAACTCCTGAAACTACAATAGACAGTATAAGAGCAATGGATTTCTGTTTCACCTTAAGTTCGCGGAACAGATAAGCCGACGGAGCAATACCGAAACCCGCCACCACAAAGCCAAGGAAGTTGTATCTTGACAGGTTCACCAGAACCGGCTGATTAAAGAACTCGGCAATCAGAGGCGCACACATGAAAAGCACACCATACATCAACAGCGAAACAAGCACATTGAACCAGAAGACAGCATTGTAATCGTCGTGCGTTACACTCTTCCGGTTGGCTATCGCAGCCACAAAACCACTGTCCTGTAAAGAACCCGCAATGGCGGAGAAAATGGCAAGCATACCTATTGGCCCGTAGTCACCGGGACCCAGTATGCGTGCCAGATATACACCGAAAATAAGGCTGAACAATTGGCACACGACGTTGCTCATGCCGCCCCAAAAAAAACCCTTTGCGACAGTATGTTTCAAATTATTACCCTCTGCAGTGCCTTTGTTTACCATTGCTCTTACCTTATCTCCTTGGCCCAAAAGAACCCCTTTGCATTTCCTGTCATGTTGAGTGTAACGAAACATCTCTGTCAAGTGTGGTTCCATTGAGCTTTTTCGGGCTTTTATAATCCCCTTATTGTTCACTTATTCTTAAACAATAAGAGATACTTCACTTCGTTCAGTATGACACAAGGCGAATGTATCTCTTACTATGCGCCTACTTTATTTCGCTGCCAGGTTTGGTTGCGGGAGTAACTGTGAGCAAAGATAGTTTGCCCTCGTTATCTTCGGCACTCAAAATCATGCCTTCGCTCACAATGCCGCGCATTGTACGTGGAGGCAGATTGGCTATGAAACACACTTGCTTGCCTACAAGTTCCTCGGGTTTGAAGTGCTTTGCAATGCCCGAGATGATTGTACGTGTCTCAAGACCGTCATCAATCTTGAACTGCAGCAGTTTATCAGCCTTCGGTACCTTTGTGCACTCAAGCACGGTACCTACACGCATATCAAGTTTCAGGAAATCGTCGAATGTACATTCAGGACGCACCGGGTTAGCCTTGTATGCAGCAGCCTCGTTCTCTTTCTTTATTCGCTCAAGACGGTCGAGTTGCGCCTGGATGGCGTCATCCTCGATTTTTTCGAACAGCAGGCCCACCTCGCCAAGTTCATGACCTACCGGCAGAAGTTCTGTACTGCCAAGGTTTGTCCATTCGAATGAAGCAAGATTGAGCATGTCACGCAGTTTCTTGCTGCTGAAAGGCAAGAACGGTTCAAATGCTATGGAAAGGTTTGCAACCAACTGCAACGAAAGGTTAAGGATTGTTGCAACACGGTCCATATCGGTCTTTGCAAGTTTCCAAGGCTCGGTCTCGGCAAGATAGCGGTTGCCTATGCGGGCAAGTTCCATTGCCTCTTTCTGCGCGTCGCGGAACTTGTATTGGTCGAGCAGGTGCTCCACCTTGCCCTTGACATCTATGAACTCGGCAATGATAGCCTTGTCGTAATCCGTGAGTTCACCGCAAGCAGGGACTTTACCTTCGAAATATTTCTTTGTGAGCACAAGGGCGCGGTTCACGAAGTTTCCGTACACAGCAACAAGTTCGTTATTGTTGCGTGCCTGGAAATCCTTCCATGTGAAGTTGTTGTCCTTGGTCTCGGGTGCATTTGCTGTAAGTACATAGCGCAACACATCCTGCTTGCCCGGGAAGTCGACAAGATATTCGTTGAGCCATACAGCCCAGTTGCGCGATGTGGAAATCTTGTCATCCTCAAGGTTAAGGAACTCATTGCTGGGGACATTGTCGGGCATTACATACTTGCCATGAGCCTTCATCATCACCGGGAAAATGATACAGTGGAACACAATGTTGTCCTTGCCGATGAAGTGTACAAGACGTGTGTCCTCACTCTGCCACCACTGCTCCCAAGTACCATGCTTTTCCGGGTCTTTGTCGCACAGTTCCTTTGTGTTTGAGATATACCCGATGGGGGCGTCGAACCAAACATAGAGAACTTTGCCGTCGGCACCTTCAACTGGCACAGGAATACCCCAATCGAGGTCACGTGTCATGGCGCGGGGCTGCAGGTCCATGTCGAGCCAACTCTTGCACTGGCCATAGACATTCGGACGCCACTCTTTATGGTTCTCCAGAATCCACTCCTTGAGCCACTGCTGGTATTCGTTGAGCGGAAGATACCAATTCTTTGTCTCCTTGAGCACAGGCGCCTCACCTGTCTCCTTTGAACGGGGATTGATTAGTTCTGTAGGTTCAAGCGCGCGGCCACAACCCTCCTCGCACTGGTTTCCATAGGCTTGTTTGTGACAATAAGGGCACTCGCCAACGACATCGCGGTCGGTGAGGAACTTCTCGTTCTTCACATCGTAGAACTGCTTGGAAGTCTGCTCCACAAGTTTGCCGTCATCGTAAAGTTTGCGGAAGAACTCCGAAGCGAACTTGTGATGTGTCTCGGATGTTGTACGGCTGTACACGTCAAAGGAGATACCGAAGCCCTCGAATGACTCCTTGATGATATTGTGGTAACGGTCAACCACATCCTGGGGAGTAATGCCTTCCTTACGGGCGCGCTGGGTAACAGGCACGCCATGCTCATCGCTTCCGCCGATGAAGAGAACATCCTCGCCTTTGAGGCGCAGATAACGCACATAAATGTCGGCAGGCACATAAACGCCTGCAAGGTGACCGATGTGGACAGGGCCGTTGGCATAAGGCAAGGCCGATGTCACAAGCGTTCTTTTGAATTTCTTTTCCATAGATTATATTATTTATTTTGATTTCTATTGTCCGTTTTATTGTAGTTCGCATTTACAAACTACAAAATTATATATTTATTTTTAAATAGCGCGCGCGAAAAGCGAAATTCTTGCTTCGACGCCTTTATACTTCATGAAATTGTTGCAAGTTAACGAGATTGCTGTATATTTGTAAAAATTCATTTACAGATAGCCATATACAAATGCAAAAAAACACATTTTCATCGGCAAATTTTGCCGACACAAAACCACACTACGAACTGCTTGACGGGTTGCGCGGTGTAGCGGCCATACTGGTACTTTTCTACCACATCTTCGAAGGGTTCTCATTTGCCGAAGTGACAAACGGCGCAGGAGACGGAATCATACGCACACTGAACCACGGACACATTGCAGTGGACTTTTTCTTTATCCTTTCGGGATTCGTTATAAGTTATGCCTATGACGACCGTTGGAAAAAGATGAGCACTTGGCAATTCTTCAAGCGCCGACTAATACGTCTTCATCCCATGCTCATTATGGGCGCAATCATAGGTTTCCTGGCTTTCGCATTTGTAGGGTTCGAACGTTGGGACGGCACCACTGCACCCACCGGTTGGGTGATGACTGCGCTGTTGCTTGCAATGTTCATGATACCAGCGGTACCGGGCGTGCCTTATGAGGTGCGCGGCAACGGCGAAATGTTCCCGCTCAACGGTCCGGGTTGGTCATTGTTCTTTGAATATATCGGCAACATACTCTATGCGCTTTTCATTCGTCGCATGTCTACAAAGGTTCTTGTTGCATTCACTATATTGATAGGCGCCGTACATGCATGGTTCTTTATAGGCAATCTATCGGGATATGACATGATTGGTGTGGGTTGGACCATTGATGAAGTGAACTTCTGGGGCGGCCTGGTACGCATGCTCTTCCCTTTCAGTATGGGTATGCTGCTTGCACGTACATTCAAGCCACGTAAGATAAAAGGTGTGTTCTGGATATGCAGCATTGCACTTGTTGTGCTTTTCTCAATTCCTTACATTGCCTCAACCGGCAGCATAAGCCTCAACAGCCTGTATGAATTCGTGTGTATCGCTTTCCTGTTCCCGTTTATTGTATGGCTCGGTGCCTGTGGCACAGCAAGCGGAACAACAGGCAAGATGAACAGCCTGCTGGGAGAATTGTCATACCCTCTTTACATTGTACACTACCCTATTATGTATATCTTCTACGCTTGGCTCATTAAGAATAATATTTACACGCTTGACAACTGTTTGGGAGTTGCCGCACTTGTCATCGTGTCGAGCATTGCTCTGGCATTCCTCTGCCTGAAACTGTATGACGAACCCGTGCGCCGTTGGCTGACAAGAAAGTTCATGAAGAAACAACAATAACCGATAACAAAAGAATAAAAGAATAACAATGCAGGTGCCCGCACGGGCACCTGCATTGTTATTTATAATTAAATTGATTTATATTAGTAAAAAAATGAGTATCTTCGCGCCAAAATAGATAAAGCCATGAAAATAGCACTTATAGGATACGGTAAAATGGGCAAGACCATAGAGAAGATTGCCCTTGAGAGAGGGCACGAGATTGTGTCAATCATAGACATTGACAACCGCGAGGATTTCGGCAGCGACGCCTTCAAGAGCGCCGATGTCGCAATAGAGTTCACAGCGCCCGCGGTAGCCTTTGACAACTGCATAAAGGCAATGGAAGCTGGTGTGAAGGTTGTAAGCGGCAGTACAGGCTGGTTTCAGCAGCACGAAACCGAAATGCGCGAGAAGTGCGGGAAAGAGGGCAAGACCCTCTTCTGGAGCAGCAACTTCAGCCTTGGTGTGGCAATATTCTCGGCCGTGAACCGCTACCTCGCAAAAATCATGAACAATTTCGACAACTACAACAGAGTCAAGATTGAAGAGACCCATCACATCCACAAACTCGACGCTCCCAGCGGCACAGCGATTACACTGGCCGAGGGCATTCTTGAGAACATCGACTACAAGACACGTTGGGTTATGGGTGACCTTACAAACCCCGACGGCACCGTGACAAAGGGTGCAGAACCACTACCCACCGAGATTAAGATTGACGCAATACGCCGTGACGAGGTTCCCGGCATACACAGTATCACATACGACTCCAACGAAGACACCATTACAATAACTCACGACGCACACAACCGCAGTGGTTTTGCTCTGGGCGCAGTGATTGCGGCAGAGTATACAAAGGAACACAGCGGACTGTTGGGAATGAAGGACCTTATCAATTTCTGATTGTAGTCGACAAGGCACCTCCAACGTCTAATGAGTAAATAACTGACAAATAACAAAACAATGGAATTCAAGATATTCGGACGCGAAGTAAAGATGACAAGAAAGTCACTCATTACCTTAATTACAATACTTGTACTGTATGTCCTATTTCTCATTTGGGTAAGAAGTTGGCTGGGTATAATAGCAATCCCATTTATCATTGACAACTACACCACGCGTTTCATCCCTTGGGGTTGGTGGAAAAAGTCGGAGAACGCACTGCTCAGGAGAGTGATGAGTTGGGTAGACGCAATTGTATTTGCACTTGTAGCCGTATACTTTGTACACCTCTACTTTTTCCAGAACTATGTAATCCCCACATCTTCACTCGAAAAGACGTTGCTCGTTGGCGACTACCTCTTTGTGAGCAAGGTCAACTATGGACCACGCAAGCCGCAGACACCGCTGAGCATGCCCCTGACACAGCACACAATGCCGGTATTCGGTTGCAAAAGTTATATTGACGCTGTACAGTGGGATTATGAGCGTGTAAACGGACTTGAAGAGATTGAGATTGGAGATATCGTAGTGTTCAACTACCCGGCCGGAGACCTTGCTACAACAAACCCCGGAGTAATTGACCTGCATTCGATATGTTATGCCGAAGGATTCAACAAAAGCGTTGTCGAAAAATACAGGCCGGCCGACAACAATGAGTTCATGAGAGCAAACGAAGAGTACAACCGCTACCTTGACACCCTCCCCAACGAGCAGGCATACACCTTGTACAAGAAGCACTACAACGACGGACTTGCCATTGCCAAGCAGCACCCCGCCGAACTTGGCGAGGTGGTAGAACGCCCGGTAGACCGCCGTGAGAACTATGTGAAACGCTGCGTGGGACTCCCCGGCAACACACTTGAAATAAAAGACAAGGTAGTATATATCGACGGCAAGCCCATGGACAAACCGGAGAACCTGCAGTTCAACTACAATGTGAAGTTCCGCCAGGCTATGCCCGAGAAGCTTCGCCGTGAACTCGGCATAAGCAAGGAGGACCTTGCGAACTTCCAGTTCTATAAGCAAGCAAGTGGCGACGGCTTCGGAGAACTTCCGCTGACACAAAAGAGTTATGAGAGACTCAAAGGACTGAACGCACTTGTAGAGAGTATCACCATTGCCGAGAAGAACAGCACCGACGGCATATACCCGCTGAACGGCAACACCGGCTGGACACTCGACAACTATGGTCCCATTTGGATTCCCAAAAGAGGCGAGAGCGTAAAACTCACAATGGACAACATTGCCGTGTATGAACGCCCCATTGTCGCATATGAGGGCAACACGCTCGAGGTAAAGGACGGCAAGATATACATCAACGGCCAGGAGAGCGACAGCTACACATTCAAGATGGACTACTACTGGATGATGGGCGACAACCGCCACAACAGTGCCGACTCACGCTGCTGGGGATTCGTGCCCGAAGACCACATTGTGGGCAAGGCACTCTTCATCTGGCTCTCACTTGACAAGGACCTGGGGCTGTTCGACGGCAAGATACGTTGGAACCGCATGTTCCGCGGCGTAAACAGCTTCGACTGATGGAACTGCTTTCACACCCCTTATACATGGCACCCGTAGCGCTGTATGCAAGGCTGTACAGCGCTACGGGGCTTCTCATTGACGGCGATACCCCGTTCGTAAAGCAGACATTCCGCAACCGCTGCATGATAGCTGCAGAGAACGGGCCATTGAGCCTGAACATACCTGTTGTACACGACGGCGGACGCACTGCCATGCGCAACGTGCGAATAAGCGAACATGGCAACTGGCGCCGCCAGCACTGGAACGCAATTGTCAGCGCCTACCACAACAGCCCTTTCTTCGACTATTATGCCGATGACTTCGCGCACTTCTACGAGGAGCACGACGGGTTCCTAATGGATTTCAATCTGCGCCTGCACAGCACAGTGTGCGAACTTTTAGGACTTGACAGGGAAATAAGAATTCTAACAGCAGAGGAAATTGAAGAACGCAGAGCAACAGCAGACATGTGCGACATGCGCCACATTGCAGAGCCCAAGACCCTTGCGGCATGCACTGTAAACACACAGCCATACTACCAGGTATTTGCCCAACGACACGGTTTCCAGCCCAACCTGAGCATTGCCGACCTGCTGTTCAACATGGGTCCCGAAGGACTCATAACATTAAGGGAGAATTGTTTATAACAACATAAAACCAACAAAGTGGGTGACCCAAAAGTAAAATGGGTCACCCACTTTGTTGGGAGGTTGGGTAAAAAGAGCTATTTTTAGGCTTGCGAAGCCCGAAAAAACGCAACCGACGCTGTAATGCGAGAGCAGAGAGTGCTCGCATTCTATGCCGAGCTACGAGGAGGAAAAGCCACTTGGTGGGTTAATTTACTAAGCGTAAATGA
>JAFQUE010000088.1 GCA_017408685.1 Bacteroidaceae bacterium
ATATTCATCCTGAATGGGTGATATGCGGTTGTTGATTTTTTCAACCTTCTCAGGTATTACATCTACGGCAACTACTTGGTTGTGCTGTGCCAACAATGTGGCAATACTGAGGCCTACATAGCCTGTTCCTGCAACTGCAATTTTCATGACTTTTGTATTTAATTTTTATTCTTTTTCTTTTTGTCCCCTCGGGAGTGGTCAAACTCCCGAGGGGTGGGGCTGTGACCCCATGGTGGTGTCCTGCTTTTCATCCCACCACGTTTTAATTCGGTAAAGTTAGTAAATTATTATTTGTTTTTCTCTTTTTCTTTGTTATTATGTTAAAACAGAGTAGTTATTTCTGTTGTTCAATCTCATTGTGTCCTAACGGACTATGCTTTACAGTTTCGCCCTTTCAGGGCTTTAGTTCTTTCTTTTGTCCCCCGGGGCGCGGTCAGGCGCCCAAGGGGTGGGGTTGTGACCCCATGGCGGTGTCCTGCTTTTTTCATCCCACCGTCATTTATAACTGAAAGGTGAAAACGGAAAGTGGAAAGTTTGTGCCGTGCTACGTGCGACCTTTCACTACTCGTATTGCCGAAGTTTCACTTTCATCTTTGGCAACACTCGCTACCGTGACCCGCACGGCACGACTACGCCGTGCTACGCGCGACCTTTCACTACTCGTATTGCCGAAGTTTCACTTTCATCTTTCATCTTTGCTCTTTCATCTTTAACAACAGATCCCTCGTCGCTTGCGCTCTGTCGGGATGACAATGCTGCTTTTTTGTATTTAATTCTGTAAAGGTAGTAATTTTTGTTTATTAATCTATATTTCCCTTGCTGTGTTGCAAACGAAAAAATTCTTTCTGTCGTTCAATCTCTTGTTTAAGTTCTTCTTCTGTTGGTAGAAATGTTAGGTATTTTGCTTGGAATAGCCGGTCATTGTCTTTTAGCATTGAATATCGTGCCATATCCTTACTTGTTTGAGAGCATAAGATGAGTCCGATGGTGGAATTGTCACCAAAAACTCTGCAACAACAGGATTCTTTATGAACTCCAGCTTGTCACCCTGCATTGGTGCTGTAATTTGCTTCATTTCATCAATTACCGCATTCTTTGTTTGCGATTGCAACAAACGATGGTAGTACTGCGATGAGATGTTGCGATGCAATGTCCTTACGCTCCACGTCTCTTTTGCCGCCTCCTGCATATACCAATGGCGAGCAGTCTCGTCACTAACCGTTAGTAGTTCACGATAATGTGTCCAGGTGAGATTTGGCACTCGCGAGTGCCAAATCTCTATATCCTTGAAATAGAGATAGAACTGACGATAATCCTGTAAACGACGAACTGAATATGAATTGCCATATAGCGGCATCAACTCGGTGGCAAGATTTTTCAATAATGCCTTGCCGTATTCGGCTCGGGAAGCACCTCCTTGTTCTTCTTCCACAATACGACGGCCTATCAACCAATAGGCTTCAACCATAGCTGTGTTGATGGCTGAATAGGCCTTTTGCGTAGCCCGGGTAATGATGTCCTTTATTTCGGTGATAAATGACACATTGGCTATATGTCTATTTTCTCCTTTTGTCATTTTTTGTATATTGGATGTAAGTTTTCCAAACTTCTAATTCTAATCTTTTTTAGTTCTCAACTCCTCTTTCCTGAATAATGGACACCGCATACCACAATATATGCGGCATAACAGATGAAGAACTGCACACAGTCTTCGACAAAGAGATTGAACTGCTTGCCAGCATGAGCGCGGTCTTGTCTACATATACGCAGCCTTCGTTACGCAGGTTCTCAAAATTCTGTCGGCCTATCGGGTATATCATAACACTGTTTGTTGTCTGGTTTAATTTTATTCTCTTTTTTTGTCCCCTCGGGAGCGGTCAAACTCCCGAGGGGGGGGGGCTGTTGCCCCATGGTGGTGTCCTGCTTTTCATCCCACCACGTTTTAATTCGGTAAAGTTAGTAAATTATTATTTGTTTTTCTCTTTTTTTTTATTGTTATGTTAAAACAGAGTAGTTATTTCTGTTGTTCAATGTCATTGTGTCCTAACGGACTATGCTTTACAGTTTCGCCCTTTCAGGGCTTTTGTTCTTTCTTTTGCCCCCCCCTGGGGCGCCCGCGGTCAGGCGCCCCAGGGGGGGGGCGTTGCCCCATTGGTGGTGTCCTGCTTTTTTTATCCCACCACGTTTTATAAGCGGAAAGGTGAAAACGGAAAGGTGAAAACTGAACCGAAGGCTAAGTTTCGATAGCACTTGCAGCGTTAGGTCACGCGTAAAACTGCGCTCGTGGTGTCGCGTGGGGCGCGATGGGCAAGGGTTGTCAAAACTGTAAACACGTGCAAACTTGCTTGCAATTGCACTGCGAGTGTAGCCCTCAATAGAGGAGGAGTTCTCTTCTTTCTTGTTTTGTTTTCATTGGGCCTCCCTCCCTACTGGGAAGGGAAGGGTGGGGCTTTTTATCCTTTGTAAAGATAGTGATTTATAAATTTATTCTTCTTCATTCTGCTGTTTTTGTTGCAAACGGAAAAATTCTTTCTGTTGTTCAATCTCTCTACGCAACTCTTCTTCTGTAGGCATGTATGTCATATATTTCGATGCGTATAATCTGCTGTTATCATGAAGAACTGAATACCGTGCAATGTCGTTGTCGGTTTCGGAACATAGTAAAATACCGATTGTGGGGTTGTCGTCCTTCCCTTTCACGCGCTCATCATACATTCTTACATACATGTCCATTTGACCGACATCCTGATGTGTTATGATGGTTGTCTTGAGGTCAATCAGTACAAAACATTTAAGTATGTAATTATAAAAGACCAAATCTACAAAGTAGTCTTTCTTCTCTGTTCTGATAAGCTTTTGTCGTGCAACGAACGAGAATCCTTTTCCTAACTCCAAAAGGAATTTCTGCAGGTTTCCGATTATTGCCGATTCTAATTCCGATTCGGTGAAATCGCTGTTTGGGGAGAGGCCGATGAATTCGGCAACAGTGGGATTCTTTATGAATTCAAGATTGTCCTGTTGGTATGGCGTTGTGATTCTGACCATCTCGTCTTTTACTGATTGCTTATTCTGTGATTGTAACAATCGGTAATAGTATTGTGATGAGATGTTTCGGTCGAGTGTGCGGTAGCTCCACATCTGCTCAGACGCTTCTTTGATGTACCATGTTCGAGCTTCGGAATCGGATACCTGCATGAGGCGCTTGTAGTGTGACCATGATAATATTCGCCACGGTGTAGCGAAAATATCGGGAAATGTCATGTAGAATTGCCTGTAGTAGTACAACGAACCTACAGAGAATCCTTTCCCGAATTCCTTGGTCAATTCTGCTGATACCTCTTTCAGTATTTGTTTGCCATAATCGGCACGTTCCTTTCCTCCTTGCTCTTCCTCGACAATGCGTTTGCCCGTTAACCAATATGCTTCAACCATTGCAGTATTGATGGCTGAATAAGCTTTGTGACGCGCTTCGATAATAATATTTCTTATATCGGAAATGAACGTCTTGTTGGTTACTGAAATATTGTCTTTCATTTGGTATTCCTCTGTCTTTTCAACAGACCTTACAGCCTGTGTTTTCTATTTTGTTTTCATTGGGCGGACACGCCGGTACCGCCCCTACGGCCTCTCCCTGTCCCTCCGGAGGGACGGGTGGTTTTTTTACCTTTTATATATTCCGCAGAAGTCGAGGATTATCTTATTATCGTCCCATGGCAGTTCCTTGAACTGGTTGTGGGCGGTGAGCATTACAACAATATCGGCCTTTTCGTATGCCTCCTTATAGTCGGTAAGTTTAAACTGCTTGTTTTCTTCAACGTTGGGCTCTACAATGAGTATATCGGCATTGTTGCATATCTGCAGGACTTTGCCGACGATGTTCTTTGCCGGAGATTCGCGCAGGTCATCAATGTTGGGTTTGAACGCGAGTCCCATCATGGCAACTACCGGCTTGCGGCCGTTCTTTAGTTCGAACTCGAGCATGGAGTTCTTTACCTTCTCGGCACACCATGAACTCTTGTAGTTGTTGATATTGCGTGCGGTTGCAATAATCTTGCTCTCTTCGGGGTAGTCGGCTGTAATGAAGTATGGGTCTACAGCAATACAGTGTCCGCCTACGCCGCAACCGGGCTGCAGGATGTTAACGCGTGGGTGTTTGTTTGCAAGGTTTATGAGTTCCCATACATTGATACCGGCCTTGTCGCAAATGAGTGAAAGTTCGTTGGCAAATGCAATCTGCACGTCGCGGCTTGAGTTTTCGGTAAGTTTGCACATCTCGGCTGTGCGGCAGTTGGTTTTGTGGAGTTCGCCTTTCACGAACTGTGAATAGAAGGCAATTGCCTTGTCGGTGCTCTCGGGGGTAAGACCACCTATTACGCGGTCGTTGTGAACGAGTTCGTAGATTACGTTGCCAGGAAGCACGCGTTCGGGACAGTATGCAATGTAAATCTTGTCCTTGAGTTCGGGACGCTCGGCAAAGATGATGTCTGCCATCATTTCTGTGGTACCGATGGGCGATGTTGACTCGATAACATAAAGGTCACCTTCCTTCAAGAGTGGAAGAACGGCGCGGGTAGCCGCCTCAACGTATGAAACATCGGGCTCATGGTCGCCTTTGAACGGGGTGGGCACTACCATAAAGTAGGCATCGCTCTCCTGTGGAGTGGTGTATGCTTTGAACTTGCCGGCAGCAATGACTTCCTGCAACATCTCTTCCATTCCGGGTTCGATGATGTGGAGTTTGCCTTGGTTGGTTGTTTCAACTACCTTTGGATTTATATCGACACCGACAACGTTGACTCCGTGCTTTGCGGCTATGATTGCTGTTGGGAGGCCAATGTAACCGAGTCCCATGAAACATGCTTTCATAAACTATATTATTTGTTTTTAATGTTATTTTTATCTACTCCTCACCGCTTCGCGGAACTCCTCTTATTATGAGGAGCACTGTGATGATTCTCTTTTTTCAGTTTTTTGTTCTATAAAAACCTAACGATATAAATTTAAACAGCTTCTTAGATCCCTCGTCGCTTCGCTCGCTCTGGATGACAGCCTGCAACAGGTGTCACTTCAATGCGTCAACTATTCTGCTGCAAGCCAAACCGTCACCATATGGGTTAACAGCCTTGCTCATGGCGTCGTAGTGTGCCTGGTCATCGAGCAACAATGATACCTCGTTCACTATTTTATTGTAGTCGGTACCAACAAGTTTAACAGTTCCGGCCTCAATTGCTTCGGGGCGTTCGGTGGTGTCGCGCATGACAAGTACGGGTTTGCCAAGACCGGGAGCCTCTTCCTGTATGCCGCCGCTGTCGGTGAGTACAATGGCGGACTTTGACATCAAGTACACGAATGAGAGGTACTCAAGGGGCTCGATGAAGAACATGTTCTGCCCCCTCCTGGCCTCCCCCCGTAGGGGAGGAATGTGGGCCCCCTCCTGGCCTCCCCCTGTAGGGGAGGTTGCTGAAAGAGTCTCTTTAATCTTTGCTAAAGATTCTTCTAAATTTGTTATGACTTCTTCATTTGTGAAGCGGATTACTTTGAAACCGAGCTCGCTCAGTCTTGTCGTTCTATCCTTGTCGTATTCAATTTGTCCTGTTTCGGCATGGTATGCGCCGTCAACTTCTATTACTAACTGCTTTTCTAAGCAAACTAAATCTGCTATGTATTTGTCAATGATGTGCTGACGACGGAATTTGTATCCCAACTGGTCATCTTTTAAACAATTCCATAAAGTAACCTCTGCGTCAGTAGCCTTTTGCCTGTTTTCAGTTGCAAAACCCTTTAATAAACCATATAATATAGGGTCAGCTGTCTGATAACAACAGTTATCTCCCTCCCTATTGGGGAGGGTTGGGGTGGGGCTTCCGAATACTTCTGCAATTGGCTTGCGCACATTAGGGTTCAGGTGCATGGGGTAAACGAAGTCGACATCGGGATATTTCTCCGAGAGGTCTTTCATCGCTGTCACCATGCGAATGAAACCATCGCCGAAGTTCTCGCGGCGGTGGCCGGTGATGAGTACGAGTTTGCGGCCGTCGTCGAGACGTGTTACGTCGTAGCCGGCTGTTGCAAGCAGGTTCTTGAGATCGCTGTTGAGCGCCTTGTCTTCCTTTATTTTGTTCACTACCCAGTAGAGCGCGTCGATTACGGTGTTGCCTGTGACGGTAATGCTCTCCTCGGCAACAGCCTCGCGCAGCAGGTTTGCTTTGCTCAATGGAGTGGGGGCAAAGTTGTATGTTGCTATGCGGCCTGTTATTTGGCGGTTCATCTCCTCGGGCCATGGACTGTAGATGTTATGTGTGCGAAGACCTGCCTCAACGTGGCCGACAGGTATCTGCTGGTAGAAGGTTGCAAGGGCGGCTGCGGTGCTGGTTGTGGTGTCGCCGTGTACAAGAACTACATCGGGCTGTGCTTCTTTGAGTACGTCGCGCATGCCAACAAGTACGCGGGCTGTAACATCGTAGAGGTCTTGGCCTTGCTTCATTATGTTGAGGTCGTAATCGGGGGTGATTTCAAAAAGTTGCAGTACCTGGTCGAGCATTTGACGGTGCTGGCCGGTAACACATACTACAGTCTTGAATGTCTCGGGGTGCTTCTGGAATTCCTTTACCAATGGCGCCATCTTTATGGCCTCGGGACGGGTTCCGAATACGAGCATAATTTTCTTCATGTTGTCTCTCTTTGGCAATTGTAGCAATGTTTCCCTATCCGAAGGATACGAACTCAACAAAGTTATAAAAATAAATGATTAATATGTGAAATTTTATTCAATATTTTTCTGTAATGTGGAAAATATGTCTGTATAATGACATCAAACAGCAAAGTCTGCCAGACTTTGCTGTTTGATGTCAAGAGTATCAGTTTCTTCTGATTCTTATCTGAATGGCGTTCTTTATCGGGGTGTCGTTGACGATTACAAGATATCCGCCGCCGCCGGCGCCTGTAATCTTGTAGCCTTTTACCTGGTCCTTGTATTCGTCTATTGCTGTTTGAACGCAAGGGGTAATCATGTTGGGGAACATGGCGGTCTGCGCCTTGAAAGAGGCTGTGCAGGCCTTGCCCCAGGCGTCTATGTCCATGGCGTTGATGGCCTTCCAACTGTCGTCGGCCGCAACGGACAGGGCGCGTGCGCCGGCTTCGTCTATGTGTGTGTCGGCAAGTACGTCGTAATTGCTGTCGCGTGGTGCGAGCGGTATGAGCCACAGGTTCTTTTCAATGAAGTCGAGTATATTGCCATCCTTCACGCTTTCAATGTTCAGGGGCCAGTAACCGCCGTCGTAGTTGAGACGGTTGAGGCCGGGCATGACAATGCCTATTGCGTCCTGGGAACCGCTTATGTAGGGACTTCCGGGAGGGTTCTCGTAGCGGAACAGCATTTTGGCGAGTGTCTCGCGGTCGCCCTCGGGGATGTCGACATGCCACATCTCTATTGCGGCTTTGCGCGAGGATGTGCTCATGCCTCCGCGGTTGTTGAAGTCGTAGTCGGGTTCAATGCTTATGGTTAGCACCGGGCCTCCGTGGTGCTTGCTCACGTATGGTTGGTCGAGCCAGCCGCCTGCAAGGTCAATGCGGTAGGGGATGTTGCACTCCTGGCGAAGGGCGGTTGTGGAGCGTGTGGGCAGTCCGGCTTCCGGGATACGGGTGCTGACAATGAGTTCAATGCCGTTCTCTTCGCAGAAACGTTTCTTGTCGGGGGTGTAGCCGTCACTGTTCACGAAGAAAATGTCGGGTTTGAGGCGTTTTACATCTTCTGCGAAATCGAGCATTCCGCTTCCGCTGTTAACAAAGGCGTCCTTTACATAGCGGATGGCCTTTACCATGTATAGCCTCTCGCGTTCGGTGTTTATTGTCTTGCGGTCTTTAAGTTCGCGTATTGTGGCGTCGGAACCTATGCCCACGTAAAGGTCGCCATAACCGGCTGCTTCCTTGAAGAATGCAACGTGTCCCGAGTGGAGCATGTCGTAGCAGCCCGATACGAATACTTTCTTTGCCATGCTGTCTTTTTAAAATGTTTTGTTAACGTGTAGTCAGTCTTTTTGGAAGATGTTGTGTATTTTTAGCCTTTTGTTGCTTTTATTCTCTTTATGCAATACTCCATGGATTCGCGCCAGTGCGGTATGTCAATGTCAAAGGTTTTCTTAATCTTGGCCTTGTCCAGTACCGAGTATGGCGGGCGTGTCACGGGCGACGGGAACTCGTTGCTGTGGCACGGGTTTATGCGGCAGGTGGTGTTGCCTGCGGCTGCGGCAATCTCCACGGCAAAGTCGTACCATGAGCATGTGCCTTCGTTGGAGAAGTGGTAAATGCCCTCGTTGCCGGGGTATACGCCGGCTTCTATTATGGAGAATATTGCAAGCGCAAGGTCGCCGGCGTAAGTGGGCGTTCCCACCTGGTCGAATACCACGTTCAACTGCTCGCGTTCGGCAGTGAGGCGCAGCATGGTTTTGAGGAAGTTGTTGCCGAATTCGCTGTAGAGCCACGCAGTGCGGAAGATGAGTGCCTTGCAGCCGCTTTTTGCAATGGCCTCCTCGCCCATGAGTTTTGTGCGCCCGTAGACACCCAGCGGTGCCGTTGGCATATCTTCGGTGCGTGGGGTGTTGCCGTCCGTCCCGAACACATAGTCGGTCGATACATGGAACAATGTGGCGCCGACCTCTTTTGCTGCTACGGCCAGGTTGCCAACGGCTGTGGCATTGATGAGTTCGGCTGTAGCCTTGTCACTCTCGGCTTTATCCACATTGGTATATGCCGCGCAGTTTATTATTGCGTCAATGGAGTGCTGCTTCACAAAAACGGCAACGGCAACCGCGTTGGTTATGTCAAGTTCGGCTACGTCGGTGAATATGTAGTTGTTTGGCGAAACGGCACCAAGGCGGCGCATTTCGCTGCCCAACTGCCCGTTTGCTCCTGTCACAAGTATGTTCATGATGTCAATATAATTCTTCGTTATAATCAAAAAGGTATTCGGCTTCGTTTATGTTCTTGTTCTGCCTGTCTTTTTCCGATAGCAACACGTCGCTTGAAGGTATCTGCCAGTCAATGCCTATCTCCGGATCGTTCCATGCCACGGCACCCTCGCTCTCCTTGCAGTAGAAGTTGTCGCACTTGTACTGGAACACAGCCTCTTCGCTGAGCACGGCAAATCCGTGGGCGAACCCGCGCGGTACAAAGAATTGCCGGTGGTTCTCCTCAGTGAGTTCCACGGCAACATACTTGCCGAATGTGGGTGAACCTTTTCTTATGTCCACGGCCACATCGAGCACAGCGCCCTTTATGCAACGCACCAATTTGCTCTGGCAATGGGGCGGTTTCTGGAAATGAAGACCACGTACCACACCGTAGGATGATTTCGACTGGTTGTCCTGCACGAATGTTGTCTTGAGTACCTTCTCTTCGAATTCCCGTTGTGAAAACGATTCGTAGAAATATCCTCTCTCGTCCTTGAATATGCGCGGTTCAATGATTACAACTCCTTCAATCTCGGTCTTTATTACTTCCATTTCTCTTAATCGATGTTTGCTCCAAAATGCTCTACTTCGTTAATCACCTTCAACAGGTATTGCCCGTATTGGTTCTTTGCCATTGGTTGTGCAATCTCGCGCAAACGGTCGACTGTTATCCACCCCTTGCGGTAGGCAATGCCTTCGAGACAGGCAATTTTCAGTCCTTGACGCTTTTCGATTACTTCCACGAAGATTGAAGCCTCGGCAAGTGAATCGTGCGTGCCGGTGTCGAGCCATGCAAAACCTCTCTGCAAGGTCTGCACCTTCAGTTCTCCGTCGCCCAGGAACTGCTGGTTTACTGTCGTTATCTCGAGTTCGCCGCGTGCCGACGGTTTTATGTTCTTTGCAACTTCCACAACCTTGTTGGGGTAGAAGTAGAGTCCCACGACAGCATAGTTCGATTTAGGGTTCTGCGGTTTCTCTTCAATTGACAGGCAGTTGCCCTCCATGTCGAACTCGGCAACGCCGTATCGCTCGGGGTCGTCCACCCAATAGCCGAATACGGTAGCCTTGGCGTCCTCCTCGGCTGCGCGTACGGCCTCTTTGAGCATTGCAGAAAATCCGCTGCCGTGGAATATGTTGTCGCCAAGAACCAGGCAAACCGAATCGTTGCCAACGAACTCTTCGCCAATGATGAAGGCCTGTGCCAGGCCATCGGGCGATGGTTGCTCGGCATACTCGAACCTTACTCCGTAGTCGCTGCCGTCACCAAGCAGGCGCTTGAATCCCGGAAGGTCCTGCGGTGTCGATATTATGAGTATCTCCCTTATTCCTGCAAGCATGAGCACCGAAATGGGGTAGTATATCATGGGTTTGTCGTAAATGGGCAACATCTGTTTGCTCACTCCTTTGGTGATGGGGTAGAGACGGGTGCCGGAACCTCCGGCAAGAACTATTCCTTTCATGTTATGGTGTCTTTGTCTTTTGTAAACTTGGAACGATTATCTGCAAAAGAAATAAAAATATACAATAAAAGCAATTTTTTGTACTTCGATTTCTTTCAATTTCTTTCCTGCCTGTCAATAAAAAAAGGAACTACGTGTGCAGTTCCTTTTCCGGTTATTGTCAGTTTGCGCTCTCGAACATCCTGAGGAACCTTACGTCGTTCTCGCTGAAGAGGCGCAGGTCTTTTACCTGGTATTTCAGATTGGTTATGCGTTCTATTCCCATGCCGAATGCGTAGCCCGAATACTCCTTGCTGTCAATGCCGCAGAGTTCGAGTACGTTGGGGTCTACCATTCCGCAACCCAGAATCTCTACCCAACCGGTGTTCTTGCAGAACGGGCAACCCTTGCCGCCGCATATGTTGCAACTGATGTCCATTTCGGCGCTCGGTTCGGTGAACGGGAAGTATGAAGGACGCAGGCGTATCTTTGTGTCTTTGCCGAACATCTCCTGTGCAAAGAGCAACAGCACCTGCTTAAGGTCGGTGAACGATACGTTCTTGTCTATGTATAATCCCTCAAGTTGGTGGAAGAAACAGTGCGCACGGTAACTTATGGCTTCGTTGCGATATACGCGACCCGGGGCAATAATGCGTATTGGCGGTCGGCTTGTCTCCATCACGCGGCTCTGCACGCTGCTGGTGTGTGTGCGCAGTATGATGTCGGGGTGGGCCTCAATGAAGAATGTATCCTGCATGTCGCGTGCAGGGTGGTCTTCGGCGAAGTTCATCGAAGAGAATACGTGCCAGTCATCCTCAACCTCAACTCCGTTGGCAATAGAGAATCCAAGGCGGGCGAATATGTCCACGATCTCGTTCTTTACAATAGAGAGCGGGTGGCGTGTGCCCAGTACCGTTGGGTACGACGGGCGTGTGAGGTCAATCTCGCACAGTTCCTCTTCCTTGTTCTCCAACTGCTCCTTAAGAGCGTTGAAATGTTCCTGAACTGCATTCTTCAGTTCGTTTATCCTTACTCCCACCTCGCGCTTCTGCTCGGCCGGTACCTCACGGAAGTGTGCCATGAGGCTGTTGATGATACCTTTCTTGCTCAGGTACTTCAGGCGCAGAGCCTCAAGTTCCTCGGCGTTTGTTGCTGTTGTGCCCTTGATTTCTTCGAGCAACAGGTTAATCTGTTCTATCATAGTTTTCTTCTGTTTTTTCTGTTTCCGGTGCATGGCGGTTGCTGTTGCTGCAACCTGTTGAACCAAGCACGGTTCTGTACAAACTTTGCAAAGTTAGTCAAATGTACCGGATTTTTGAAGAATTATCGCCTGAATTTGTCCTAAAATTTATTGTAGTATACTTTTTGTACACTTTTTGCATATAATGTACATAAATTATACGTCGCTGTTTTGATTATCTCATTTATTTTTGTCATTTTTGCAGTTTGGGAGAGAGATTTGTTGTTGAACATTGTAGGCAGAGAAAACTATGGAATACAAGAAAATTGACCTTGAGGTAGAACAGTTGCTCGGTCGTTTGGCCCGCCGTCTTTCGGCCGAGGACATCGCAAGGATAAATGACGCATATCTGTTGGCACGCGAGGCGCACATGGAGCAACGCCGCAAGTCGGGCGAACCATATATCATGCACCCTGTCGCTGTGGCCAAGATTGTTGCCGAGGAATTGCGTTTGGGAGCGAACCCCATTATTGCGGCTTTTCTTCACGATGTGGTCGAGGATACTCCTTACACAATAGAGGATATTGCAGAACGCTTCGGCGACGACGTTGCATTCCTGGTTGACGTGGTTACAAAAAAGAAGAAAAAGAGCAGTTCGGTACAGTCGAGCCAGATTGAGAACTACAAGCAAATGCTCAACTCGCTTCATTACGATATCCGTGCATTGCTCATCAAACTGTCCGACCGCCTGCATAACATGCGCACGCTCAGCAGCATGCGCCCCGACAAGCAGATGAAGATTGCCGGAGAAACCGATTACTTCTATGCGCCGCTTGCCCATCGCCTGGGTCTTTACTATATCAAGCGCGAAATGGAGAATCTCTCCTTCCGTTACCGCTGTCCCCGTGACTATGCCTTGATTGATGGCGAACTGAGCAAGGAACTCAAAGAGCGCGAACAGGACCTCAAATCATTCATGTTCGAGATTGAACGCCTGCTCGAAAACAACGACATACTCATGGCGCGTACCGAAATCTATTCCCGTGGTCCCTACAGCGCATGGCGCAAAATGCATGACCGCGGCTGCGATTTCGCCCATGTAGATGACAAGTACTATATACGTATTATATATCCCAACACGCATGATTACTCCGAGAAGGACATGAGTTTGAAGATTTACTCTATCCTTACTGACCGTTTCAAGGAAAAACCGGGTAGCGTAGCCAACTTCATCGACTCCCCCAAGGAGAACGGCTATCAGAGTTATCATGTAACCCTGCTCACTCCCCAGGGAACGTGGGTCGAGGTACATATATCATCGGAGCGCATGATACGCAAGTCGCAGTTCGGCTGCATTGCCGAGAGCACCGAGACGAACATCACCAACTGGCTCGAGAAGTTCAAGCACGTGCTTCAGGAGATGGCCACCCGCGGTAAGGAGGTGGAATACATGGACGGTGTAACTTCGTCCTTCTACAATGACGATATTATTGCATATACTCCCGATGGAAAAGGCATTATCCTGCCCAAAGGCGCAACAGCACTTGATTTTGCTTTCGAAATTCACAGCGAACTCGGTATCCATGCCCAGTATGCCCGTATCAACGGCCAGTTGAAATCAATAAAGACCGAACTTCAGCGTGGCGACGTAGTTAAAATAGGGAGCAACGAAGAGGTTACCCCCAAGAGCGATTGGCTCAATCATGTATCTACATTCAAAGCAAAATCACATATAAACAATTTCCTTAACAAACAGCGCAAAATAGATTTTGTGCGCTGTGACCTGTGCCGTCCGCTGCCGGGTGACGAGGTCATCGGTTTCAAGGAACCCGACGGCACTATAACCATCCACCGTCGCGACTGCAAGGCGGCAATACGTTTGGCCTCGCAGCGCGGGGACGACATAGTGGCTGTGAACTTTGAGGAGGACAAGGAGTTCCTTTACCCCGTGAGGGTGGATATTGTGGCGGTCGACCGTTATCACCTGCTTGTAGACCTTGTTGACTGCATTACCAATAAATTGCAACTATCCCTCACGAACATATCGTCAAGGACCGATGACGAGATTGTGTACTGCACCCTGGTTTTCCGCGTGCATTCATCGGGTGAGTTGCAGGAGGTTCTCAGTCATATATCGCAGATTGAGGGTGTTGATGAGGTGCAGCAGAGCATTGAATAATAATAATGAATCAATTATAAACTAATAAAAAACAAAACCAATGAAGAATAAACTTTTACTATTGCCATTTCTGGCTGCGTCGCTCTCTTTTGCAGCGTGCAGCGAGGATGAGGCTCTTTTTGAGTCTCCGGTTGTTGAACAGCCTGCCGACGGCAGCGTTACCCGTGCCGAGTTTGCCGAGGATGACGGCAAGAAACCTTTGAGTGGTGCGCCTTATATACAGGCAAAGAATATTATGAACAAGGTCCCGACCGATTATATTGCCGAAATGACAGACACTCTTGGCCGCGCCAACATTACCCCTGAAGAGTATGCCGAAATTCAGGCCTTTACCCAAGAACTTACTGCCGGTCTCACGACCCAGAAAGATAAATATACTAAATGTTTCAATTGGGTGGTGCAGAACATAAAGTATGTTTATGAATACGTAAATAATGACCCATATCCAGTTTTTAAGAATAAGGTTGGTATTTGCCAGGGGTATGCCAATCTGCTGTTTATAATGCTCCACAGCATTGATATCCCTGCATTTGTGTGTAACGGAATATTGAATCCAATAGGCGGCCATGCATGGAACTATGTATATTGCGACGGCAAATGGTATGTGAGCGACCCTACCAACAGCGGTTCTTGGGCTATTGCAGCGACAGCGTCCTATTCTCATCTGCTCCCTTCCTCATTTGATGTGGTCTTGTCTAAGGAAAATGGCGTGTGGATTAACTATAACGAATACCACCTGAATGTTTGCGCAGTAGAAAGCAGTGACGATATATTTATAGTTCCTTTCAGTGCAATGGGCTATCAGATTACATCATTCAGCCCCACAATGCAACTTCCCTCAAATATTAAGCAGATAAACATAGGCAAGAATATTAAATCTTTTGGTGAGGCTTATATGGGTTTGCAGTACAACGCTCCCAATGTAGAATATGTAGAGGTTGACCCGGAGAATGCAACCTTTGCGAGCTATCTTGGTGTTGTCTACCGCAAGGACGGCAGCGACTTCCAACTTACATATATTCCCGGCGCTATGAAGTGTGTAGAGCTTATGCCAATGGAGACTATGTACAAGAACACTATTTATAGGCACGATGGTGTGGAGGTTCTTATTGTTGCTCCCGGTACTAAGAAGATTGAGGCTTGGGGCGTTGAGAACTGTCCTAATTTGAAGATTGCATATGTCCCCGAAGATACCGAAATTGAAAACAATGCATTTACAGGCGTACATCCCGACTTCCAGATTATCCGCGGAGATTATACAAACATTCCTGAAATTAGAGAGTGATAATTTTGAATACAACAAAAGCAGCCTCCAATACATTGGAGGCTGCTTTTGTTGTATTGTCATTTAAGGGACTAAAGGGCATTAAGGGGCTAATGACGCTAAAGAAGCATTGCCAAGTCCGGAATCATCCTTCATTCCATATTGCCCATGAGGCCAGCGCCTGCAGGTACCACATCTCGTACCCGCTTTTTGTTTCGGCGCCCCGCGCCGCGCCCTTCTGCAGGAACAGCGTGTTTTCGGGATTATATACTATGTCGTAAAGCAAGTGCCTGCTGTCTATGAGAGAGTAGGGGATGTCGGGGCACCGGTCAATGCCGTGACCCACCATTCCCAATGGGGTGCAGTTGACAATAACCGTGTGACTCTCCATTATCTCCTGTGTAAGGTCGCCGTATGCTATTGCCTTGTCGCTTGCTTTGCGCGAAACAGAAAGGCACTCAATCCCCAACTGCCCAAGTGCATAAACAATGGCTTTTGAAGCACCACCGGTTCCAAGCACAAGTGCCTTTTTGTGGTGCTGCTTGAGCAGTGGTTTAATGGAATTGGTGAATCCTATAACATCACTGTTGTATCCCCACAGGTGTGCTTTACCGTCGGCGTCGTGTGTTACCTTCACCACATTCACGGCATTTATTGCCTTGGCACCGTCGCTCATGCCCTCAAGGTATTGCATTACTGCTACCTTGTGCGGGATTGTCACATTGAACCCCTGCAAGTCGGGGTGCGCCGCAATTATACCGGGCAGTTCATCTATGCTCTCAATCTCAAACGAAATGTATTGTGCCTCAATACCTTCCTTTGTGAATTTTGCATTGAAGAATGCGGGACTTGCCGACTGGGCAAGCGGGTAACCTATTATGCCGTATGTTTTCATTGCGTCTTTTAGAGTCTTTTATTCCAAGAACTCCTTTACGTTCTTTTCAATGCGGGCATTAATATCCTCACACTCCTCCTTTACGAACTTTTCACCGGTGATATTCTCGTATAGTTCTATGTAACGGTTACTTATGCTCTCAACTATTTCATCGGTCATCTCCGGAACCTGCTGTCCTTCCTTGCCCTGGAAACCATTCTCCATGAGCCACTCGCGCACGAACTCCTTTGAAAGTTGCTTTTGGGGTTCGCCTTTCTCGAACTTCTCTTCGTAACCTTCGGAATAGAAGTAACGCGATGAGTCGGGTGTGTGAATCTCGTCCATGAGATAAATTCTGCCGTTGTGCTTGCCGAACTCATACTTTGTGTCTACAAGGATTAGACCGCGTTCTGCTGCAATCTCAGTTCCGCGCTGGAACAATGCAAGGGTGTACTTCTCAAGCAATGCATACTCCTCGGGAGTGGCAAGGCCTTGCGCAAGAATCTCCTCTTTTGAGATGTCTGCGTCATGCTCGCCAATCTCGGCCTTTGTGGTAGGTGTTATTATCGGTTCGGGGAACTTTTGGTTCTCTTTCATGCCCTCGGGCAACTTTACGCCGCAAATCTCGCGCACGCCGCTCTTGTAGGCACGCCATGCCGAACCGCAGAGGTAACCGCGCACAATCATTTCAACGGGGAATCCCTCGCACATTACGCCCACTGTTACCATGGGGTCGGGTGTAGCGAGTTTCCAGTTGGGTACAATGTCGGCTGTGGCGTCGAGGAACTTTGCTGCAATCTGGTTGAGCATTTGTCCCTTGAACGGAATACCTTTCGGCAGTACAACGTCGAATGCCGAAATGCGGTCGGTTGCCACCATAACTAATTTGTCGTCGCCAACGGTGTATACGTCGCGTACTTTTCCGTGATATACGCTCTTTTGGTTCTCGAACTTGAATTCAGTGTTTGTTAATGCTTTTGCCATTGTTGTATGATTTATTATTCATTTTTTTTCTTTCATTGCCTGTTCGTGCTTCTCGTACGCTTCCACAATACGTGTCACTAACCTGTGCCTCACAATATCCTTTTTACCCAAGGTCACGAACCCAATGCCCGGAACACCGTCCAATATCCTCTGTGCGTGCAGCAATCCTGAATTCTGGTGTTGCGGAAGGTCAATTTGCGTGAGGTCTCCGGTTATTATCATCTTTGTGTTCGTGCCCATGCGTGTGAGGAACATCTTTATCTGCTGCGGGGTAGTGTTCTGCGCCTCGTCAAGTATTACTATTGCGTCGTTGAGCGTGCGTCCGCGCATGAAGGCGAGCGGAGCAATCTGTATCACATTGTTGTCCATGTGTTCCTTTAACTTTGTCATTGGAATCATGTCCTCCAAAGCGTCGTATAACGGCTGCAGGTAGGGGTCAATCTTGTCGCGCATGTCACCCGGAAGGAATCCCAGTTTCTCGCCTGCTTCCACTGCCGGGCGGCTGAGTATAATTTTCCTTATCTCGCGGTTCTTCAGTGCCCTCACGGCAAGTGCAATGGCGGTGTAGGTCTTTCCGGTTCCTGCCGGTCCCACGGCAAATACCATGTCGTTCTTCTTGAACTCCTCGACAAGGCGGCACTGGTTCTCGCTGCGCGGGTATATCGGGCGCCCGTTTATGTTGTATACAATGACGTTGCTGTCGCTTCCCTTGTCGCCTCTCTTCCCGTTGACTGCGTCGATTATGGCCTCCTCGTTAAGACTGTTGTACTTGTTGCAATACTCCTTGAGCAGCGTTATTGCTCTGTTGAAGCGCTCAAGTTCCTCCTCGTCGCCCATGGCGCGTATTATGTTGTCGCGCGCTACAATGCGCAGTTTGGGGTGCAGTCTCTTCAGCATTTGCAGGTGTACGTTGCCCGCTCCGTAGAATCCTACGAGGTCAATGCCGTCAAGAATAAAATTCCTCTCAATCATCAACGTCCTGTTATATACCTTATTGTTTCTTCTTTACCTCGGCGTCGAATCTGCGTGCAGCCTCTCCGCCGCCGCTGCAAGCGCAAGGTCCGGTAATGCAACCGCCCGGGCAAGACATCACCTCTACCAGTTTGCCGGGGCATTTGCCGGTCTTTGCATATGCCTTGAGCATTGTGATGTTCTTCTTGTTAAGGTCGGCTACAACCACACCTTCAAGGTTATCGTCGCCAATGTGGTTCTTCACTGCAGTGAATACGCCTGTTGTCTTTGCAAAGTTGTGTGCGTCTACACATGCGCTTTCAGCAGGAGAGTAGGGCATTGTGCTCTCTATGTCCACGCCCATTCCCTGCATTATGGCGTCGATTTCGCGGAAGGTGAGTACAAAATCCACATTCTTGTCATTGTACCCCTCGGCTTTCTTTGAGGCGCATGGTGCTATGAACACCGTGACGCAATCCTCGCCGAACTTCTCCTTTGCATATATCGCTGTGTAGTGCATTGGGGAACCTGTCGATGAAACATATTTCACAATCTCAGGGATATGTTTTTTTGCCAGGTTGACATATGCAGGGCAACAACTCGTAGTCATGAACGGCTGACCCTCTTCAATCTTCTCCTTCAACTCCTCGGCCTCGCGGCGTGTAGTCTCTTCGGCTCCATAGGCAACCTCAACAATGTCGCTGAATCCAATTGCCTTCATTGCGCCGTACACCTGACCTATCGGCTTGCCGAACTGTGCCAACACGGCCGGTGCCACCATTGCAACGACCTTCTTGCCCTCGCGCGTTCTCTTCAACACGTCGAACACCTCGCACTTGTCGAATATTGCGCCGAACGGGCATGCATTGAGACATTTTCCGCAGTATATGCACTTTTCCGGGTCAATGTGCTCCACGCCATATTCGTCCTTTGAAATAGCCTTTACCGGGCATGCTTCTTCGCATGGCACAGGCATATATATGATAGCATGGTAGGGGCACACCTGATGGCACTTCCCGCAACTGATACATTTGTCATGGTCAATGTGCGCCTTGCCATCCTTGTCGTAGTAGATTGCGTCCTTGGGACAGTTTGTGTAGCATGGGCGCGCCACACATCCGCGGCACAGGTTCGATACCTCGTAGTTGATTTTTACGCACGACGAACATGCTTCGTCCATTACATGCAGAACGGCGCCATTGTGTATGTCAATGTCACTGCGCTGTATCATGCGCTGTGCATAACTGCTCAACGGGTCCATTTCGCTCACTTCGTCCTGCATGGTAAAACCAAGCATGGCCATTGTCTTGTACTTGATTACTGCGCGTTCCTTGTGGATACAGCACCTGCCTTTAGGCTTCTGGTTGCGTGGGTACATCTTGTATGGCAAGCTGTCAATCTTGTCAACGAGTGTGTCTTCCTTCCACATGGCAACCAATTTCTTCAAAAGTTTATAGCGTACAAACATGACGTTATTGTTATATGCCATCTGTGAATAAATTTTGCGGTAAAAATAACTAAAAAACATTGAATTCTTATAAATTTGCAACAATGTTTCTTCGGAAACTGCTTTATTTTTCTATTCGGGATGAAAAATACCGCAAATATTGACGTTGGTGAGGCTGTTGCCTTGCTGGAAACCACAAGAAAACTTTCGGCGCAGGAGTGGCATGCACTCCTTGTCTCATTTGCCGGAGCAGGCAGGCAACAGCTTGCGGTCGAGGCACGCAAGGTGGCTTGCTGCATGTTTGCTGGTGGAGTGTATGTGCGTGCGCTCATAGAGATAAGTTCCTATTGCCGGAACAATTGTCTTTATTGTGGTTTGCGCTGCAGCAATCTGCTCGCCTCGCGCTACCGTTTGGATAAGAATGATATCTTGTCATGTTGCGACCGGGCGGCCCGTCTTGGCTTCAATACTTTTGTGCTGCAGGGTGGTGAAGACCCGGTGCAAAGCGACGAGTGGTTAGCGGGTGTTGTCTCGGCCATAAAACAGCGCTATCCCGAAAAGGCTGTTACGCTTTCCGTGGGTGAGCGCTCGGTCCAAGGATATGCCATGTTGCGTGAGGCCGGTGCCGACAGGTATCTGTTGCGTCACGAGACTGCCGACGACGGACATTACTCCTTCCTGCACCCCTCAAATATGAGTGCAAGCAACCGTCGTCGTTGCCTTCAGGTTCTCGGTTCCCTTGGTTACCAAGTAGGGGCGGGCATGATGGTAGGTTCTCCCGGGCAAACGGTGGAGCATTTGGTCAAGGACCTAATGCTGCTCGACGAACTGCGTCCGCAGATGATAGGCATAGGTCCTTTCATTCCTGCCGCCGGAACACCTTTTGCTGCCGAACCACCCGGTTCTGCCGAGACCACTCTGCTGCTGATATCATTGCTGCGCCTGCGCTTCCCCGCAGCGCTCATTCCGGCTACCACAGCGCTTGCAACGCTGTTGCCCGGCGGTACAGAACAGGGAATCCTCGCCGGTGCCAATGTGGTAATGCCCAATATCACTCCGCCCGAAGCAAGAGAAAAGTATACCATATATGATAATAAGAAGATAACCGGTAGCGAGGCTGCCGAGCAACTTGCTGCTTTGGATGAGCGCTTGAACAGAATAGGATATTATGTTGATTTCTCGCGTGGAGACTATGAGAAATGAGAAATGAGGAATGAGAAATAAGAAATAAGAAATGAGAAATAAGAAATGAGAAATTAAATGTGAAATAGAAAACAACAACAGACATTGAAATATGTACAACCCAAAATCAACAATTGCAACAGAATTCATAAGTGATAGTGAGATTCGCTCCACAATGGAATATGCCCGCGAGAATAGCGGAAATCTCGCACTCATTGAGGATATTCTTGCCAAAGCTGCCCGGGCCAAAGGACTCACCCACCGTGAAGCTGCCTTGTTGCTCGAGTGTAATGACCCCGAAGTCACCGGGCGCATATATACTCTTGCCAACGAAATAAAGCACCGTTTCTACGGCAACCGCATAGTCATGTTCGCGCCGTTATACCTTTCCAACTATTGCGTCAACGGTTGTGTCTATTGCCCTTATCATGCAAAGAACAAGAACATACGCCGCAAGAAACTGACGCAGGACGAAATCCGTGCCGAGGTCATGGCCCTGCAGGACATGGGGCACAAACGATTAGCCCTTGAAGCAGGCGAGCACCCGCTCAAAAATCCCATCGAGTACATTCTTGAAAGCATAGAGACAATATACAGTATAAGACACAAGAACGGTGCAATACGCCGTGTGAATGTGAATATTGCAGCAACTACCGTTGAAAATTACCGCCGCTTGCGCGACGCCGGTATCGGCACCTATATCCTATTCCAAGAAACATACAACAAGACCAACTATGAGGCTCTGCACCCAACAGGTCCCAAGAGCGACTATGCTTGGCACACCGAGGCTATGGACCGTGCAATGCAGGGCGGTATCGATGATGTTGGTATTGGCGTGCTGTTCGGGCTCGAGACATACCGTTACGACTTCATAGGTCTGCTAATGCATGCCGAACACCTTGAGGCAACCTATGGAGTTGGGCCACATACCATTAGTGTTCCCCGCCTTTGTCCTGCCGACGACGTCGACACCGCCGATTTCAAGAATGCGGTGCCCGATGATATTTTCTATAAGATAGTGGCAATCACAAGGATAGCGGTTCCATATACAGGTATGATAATCTCCACCCGCGAGAGTGCGAAGAACCGTGAACGGCTTCTTGAACTCGGTATTTCGCAAATAAGCGGGGGGTCGCGTACCAGTGTGGGCGGCTATGTCAGCGATGAGGCTCCCGAAGAGAATTCCGCGCAGTTCGACATCTCCGACCATCGCTCGCTCGATGAGGTCGTAGGGTGGTTGCTCGACCTTGGCCATATACCCAGTTTTTGCACTGCCTGTTACCGCGAAGGGCGCACCGGCGACCGTTTCATGTCGCTGCTCAAAAGCGGGCAAATCTCCAACTGCTGCCTGCCAAACGCACTTCTTACCCTTAAGGAGTACATTCGCGATTACGCCTCTCCTGCTACACGGGAGAAGGGCGAAGCCATGATAAAGCGTCTGCTTGCCGATGTGCCGAATGAACGTGTTCGCGACCGGGCTGCCGATTATCTTTCGAAGATAGAGAACGGTGAGAGAGATTTCAGGTTCTGAACCTTTTTCTTAACTTATACGACAACCTTGCATCACGCTAATGCAAGGTTGTCGTTTTTTTATATAATTAAATTATTTATAGTTTATATTTATTAATAATTTTTTTGTGTATATTTGCAGTTGTGACCCGCTATGGGTCCAAGACATAAATAAAGTGCATTAACTTTACTATCTTACTGATGGGAGCATTTGCTCCGGCAAGGTAACCTTGTCAAACTTGGCGGTTGAATCAAAGAAAGAATAGTAGCAAAGTTGATGTCCGCGCTGTATGCAGCGTGGGCAACTTGCTTATCTTTCTTTCGGGTAACGCCAAGACCTCATCAGTGGATAATGCAAAGTTGTCCACGTTTTTTTTGTCTTTTTGCGGCATGTTGCATTGTGGTCGACAATCTCTTTTTGTAGTCTCTTATTAACACTTTTGCTGCACATTTGTTCTTTGAAATTTTAAAGTTGAAGATATTTAGCACGTTTAACATAAATTAACAATTGGGGGGGGGTAAAAAGTGAACTTGTGATTACATTTGCAACAGATATTGTAAAATAGGCAAATAATATTAAACGTTAACTTTTTATCTATGAGAAAATTTACTTTATTAATCGCGTCGTTGTTCATTACAATAGGCGCAATGGCGCAGACTTTCGTTGAACCGGAAGTAGGCAAGTTCTATAAAATCAAAGGTGACCACGAAACAAACCATTGGGTTGCGGTAACTACTGCCGGTAGCAGTGTTGTTATGTCCTCAAGCGAGGAGAGTGCAGCTGTGTTCTATAAGACAGAAAATGGTTTCCAGGAAGTTACAACCAAGAATTATCTGGGATACACAGGTGGTAAATTCACATTCAGCAGTACTTCTCTTGCTGTTGAACTCCGTAATACAGGAGCTTGTGCAAACAGCGATGGCAAATATGCTATTGTGTCAGGTGGTAACTATATGTACAACAATAGTGCGGATGGTATTGCTCACGAATCAAATGCTTGGCTTGATTTACCACGTCTTTGGGGATTCATTGAGGTAGATTACGATTCTTTCAATAATAAGGTGTTTGCGCTTGAATCGTATATGGATTATCTTTATTGTTTGACCGATGGTACAACAAATATTTATACTAATGGCTCATATTCGGGAACAGCAGATACAAGAGCGCTATGGAAGCCGGTACTTGTAAGTTTAGGAGTTTATAAAATCCAGAATGTACATACAGGACTATATATTGGCGCTACAAACCACGCTAACTCTGCACAGATGAGCGAGACACCTGGCAGTTACGAGATTGCAACAACCGTTGGTTCTGAAACTGTGGAGGATGGGAAATATTATATAAAGGTAAATGGCCAAAATGCTTGTTTGCACTCAACCGCCGCAACTGCTAAAGGTTGGGAAGGCGGTGGTCTTGGTAACCAGTATATATTTACAGAGATTACAGAGTTCTCTCATACACTTAATGTTACTGATGCCGAGTGGGCGACAATCGTTCTTGGTTTCAATGCTACAATCCCAACAGCGGATGGTTTCAAGGCATATAAGATTGCTTCTGAAGAAGACGGTTATGTAACACTTGAAGAGGTTACCGGTGTGCTTCAGGCAAATGTTCCTGTACTTGTAAATGCTCCTGTCGGTAACTATAATTTTGCATACACAACAGATGAGGCAACAGTAACAGAAAGCGGCCTTCAAGGTACACTCTACAATAAGGACATTACAGTAGCAGGTGCTTACGTTCTTGGTCTTATCGACGGTGAAGCTGGTTTCGGCTTGGCCACAACAACAGGCAAGGCAGAGGGTACATTTACAAACAATGCAAACAAGGCATACTTTGTACCAACAAATACTTTGGCAAGCGCAGCTTCTTACAGCTTCCGTTTCGGCGAGGGCACAACAGGAGTTGACCAGATAACAGATAACAGAGAACAGAGTACAGTTATCTTCGACCTTACAGGTCGCCGTGTAGAGGCTATCACAGCTCCGGGTATCTACGTTGTAGGTGGTCGCAAGGTTTTGGTCAAGTAAAAAAGGAAGCCTCCCCCTAACCCCCTCCAGTAGAGGGGGGAACTAATAACAAAAGATTGATAATTTTTAAATAAAGTCCTCCAAACTCTCCCCTATAGGGGGAGACGGAGGGGGCCACATAAATATGAAGAAGACTTATATTTCACCTCTTATGTCAGAGGTAAACGTTGAGGCAGTAAGTATGCTTGCCGCTTCATTGGGAATAAACAGCGATGAAAATAAATCAGTAGATACCTCAGTAAGTGGTCAGCAGCTCGATGGCGGTCGCCGCGGACAGTGGGGTGACCTTTGGCAGTAAAGAAAACGCGTTTTCTTTACTCGACAAAACGAGCGGTGATAGGTCGCTGGTAGCACGGGTGCAACTCGTGCCTTGTGGGTTGCGAAAAATCGGATTTGTTGAGTATATTAGATAATATAGTTATATTAAAAATAATATAGTCATTTAGTGATTTTTCATTATAATATTAGGTTCAGGAGGCTGTGTTCCAAAAGGAGCGCGGCCTTATGAGTTTATAGAGATTTTTTATTACTAACCATAAATGTTTAACCTATGAAGAAATTTTTATCTTTTCTGTTGGCGGTCCTGTTCCTCTCGACACAGGCCTTTGCCGACAAGGTGACGGTTTCGACAACATTGCCAACGGATGGCAAGCCGGAACATGTCTATTCAATGGTGAACGGTAATGGTGCCTATGTGGGCCCTACAACCGCTCCGGCTACAGATGAGAACGGACTCTTCGCTTTCTACGCAGTAGAGGGCGTCGATGGCGCGTACTACATCTACAGTTATAATGGCAAAAAGTGGCTCGGCTATGCTAAGGCCGCAAGTTACTCTTCAAAGAAGGGTTTCGTAACCTTGTCCGACACAAAAGTTGAGGGCGCTTATTTCAAGGTCAACAACTATGCCGATGACTACTACGAGATTGCTCCTTACACAACAGGTGACAATGTCGCTTCCATCTACCTTAACTGGTATCAGGGTGTAGATGCCAATGCCGGTACAACACTCGGCCTCTGGACCGACAACGGTGCAAAGGACAACGGCAGCCGTTACACATTAACGGAGTTTGTGATTGTTGAGCGCACTTATACAATAAGTGTTCCCGAGGGTGTTACACTCACTATCGATGGCAAAGAGTATGCCGACGGTTCTACAATCACCGTAGAGGGTTCTCTTGACAAGAATAAAGCTTCTGTAACTGCTCCCGAGGGTAAGTTCGCGGTGGTTTCTGTTGACGATGTGAACAATACCATTACAGTAAACGTTGCAACACTCCCAGTACAGGCCGAGAGCGAGACTTATGAGAACGCATGGGTTTATCCCAAGCAGCAGGAGAATGTGGGTGTTGCAAAGATGGATGAGGCCGATGGTGTTTATACACTCAGCAACAACGTTCTTGCTGCAAGTTACATGAAGGTGGGCAACGCTCTCTACTTTGCCGGTTCAAAGGCTATGGACCTGGTTGCAGGTACCGAACCTTTTACAGTAGCATTCGGCAGCGGTGACAATGTGCCTGCTTCGGCAATGACACTCAAGGATGTAAAGACAGAGACACTTGCCGCAAATGCTTCAGCTATTGGTGGTGCAGAGCACTTCAACGGTGTTCAGTTGGTAGCGAACTATGAGTACACATACAAGGGTACAAAGATTGAGATTGTATGGCGTGCGGTATTGCGCGACGGCAGCCACTACCTGCGTACCGAAATGGAACTCAAGGGTGTTGACGCTGTTGACATGTACAACGTCATCCCTATGATTTACAATGTTGATACCGAGGCTGCAGGCTCTGCTCCAAAGGTTGTGGGTAACACTCGTGGTGCTGTTCTCATGAGCGACAAGATTTTCGCAGGTCTTGAGACACCTACTGCATACAACACTGTGGGCGGTGCTTCAGGCGAAGAGGACGCTTGGAACCTTTCAGAGACAAAGAGTGCTTCTCTCACTGCATCTTCTTGGACACAACTTGCTGCTGAGGATGTTCCAAAGCGTGTAGAGGAGGCTACCGGTGCAAACTATCCTAACGTATACGCATATGACATGCAGAACGTTGCTTTGAAGGAGGGTCAGAAGGTATCAATCCTTGTGAAGTACACAAGCGGCAGCCACCGTCTGAACTTTGGCGGCGCCGTATTGCTCGACGGCAACGGTGCTATCGCTGCAGTTGATTACCACAGCGGTTATTCAGGTGGCCAGCACAGCAACAATACATTTACATTTAATGCTCCTTATGACGGTACATTTACTGTGCGCGTGTTCGTTGAGAACAAGACTGAATCTATCGACGCCTCAAGTACAATGACTGTCGATATCTACACAGCCAAGGAGGGTGTTGTCGTGAACACTGCTATCGTTGGTATCCAGGGTCTCTGGAGCCGCAACACTACACTTGCAGCGGGCGAAACCTGGAAGGTCGCTTCTGTCGTAGGTCTTGTAGCACAGGACGGCACACAGAGCAAGACAAATATCCGCGAGACACAGAAGCGCCGTTCATTCCTCGCATACAGCGAGCGTGAGCGTGCAGTGCCCTGGAGAACATTCCCGCACTACAACAGCTGGTACGAACTTAACATCAACCGCAACAATGCGGCTCCCGGTAGCGAGCATACCAACTTTACAGCCGAGGATATTCTTGGTGTAATGAGACAGTGGAAGGAGAAGTACTATGACAAGTACGGCGAAGGAATTGCAGCCTTTGTAATCGATGACGGTTGGGATAACTACGGTCCTTGGACATTCCACAGCGGTTTCCCCAATGAGATGCGCGATATGTCTACCTTGGCAAAGGAGATGAACGCCGGTATCGGCGCATGGTTGGGGCCTGTTGGCGGTTACGGTCAGAGCGGTAACTATCGCCGTGCATATTGGAATGCAAACCGCGGCGGTATGCAGCTTTCTAACCCTGCATACTACGAGGCTTTCCTTGCTGCTGCAGACAACCTTGTATGCCAGCAGGACGGCGTGGCTGGTTTCAATCGCGAGACCGACAACTATGTATTCTTCAAGTTCGACGGTATCTCAGCCCAGTTCTCGGCTGTTGGCCCCGATAATGGCGACACAGGTAACGAGAATGCCGAGGGTATTATCCGCCTTGAACAGTACGTTCGCGAGAACATGCGTGAGGATATCTTCTTCAACACAACGGTAGGTACTTGGGCTTCACCGTTCTGGTATCAGATTTCAGACGCTACATGGCGCCAGGAGAACGACCACGACCGCATTGGTAACAACAGTATCAACCGTGAGAACTGGATTACATACCGCGACCGCCTGGTTTATCAGAACTATGTACAGAACTCTCCAATCTGCCCAATCAACACTTTGATGACCCACGGATTCATCCTTTCAGAGGATGGTCCTCCGGCAGGCGATTCAAGAGAGTATAATGCTGTTCTCCGCGAACTCCGTTGCGCATTCGTTTGCGGTTCGGGTATTGTAGAACTCTACACCAACTGCAACCTCATGAACACAATCAATGACGGCAAACTTTGGGAGGATGTTGCAGAGTGCGTGGCATGGCAGAAGAAGAATGCCGATGTATTGCCCGACGCCCACTGGGTTGGCGGCAATCCTTGGAACGGCAGTGCACAGGAGGTTTACGGTTGGGCTTCTTGGAACGGTGCGAAGGCAACTCTTGCTCTCCGCAACGGCGGCAACAGCGCCCAGACGTATACCTTCACACTGCGTGAGGCATTCGAGATTCCAGCAAACATCACAGGCGCTATCATCCTTACAAAGTCATTCAATGTACAGGATACTCTCGAGGGTTTGACCGAGGGCGTTGCAATCGACATCGACCAGCAGTTGACGGTTACTCTCCCGGGTAGCACTGTGTTTGCATTCGACGGTATGAATGCCGACCCTGCACAGGTTCCTTTCGAGGTTATCGGTCGCACACCGAACACTGGCGTTGAGGCAATAGAGGAGATTACTCTTACTTTCAACAGCGAGGCCGCCGGTGAGTTCGACCGGTATGCAATGGTTTCCATGAAGTTAAAGCAGGGTAACAATGTTGCAAGCGGTATCTCAAACTATGTTGTGAACGGCAATGTGCTTACCGTTACTTTGGCAACCAAGGTGAATACTCCGGGCGAGTACACACTCGTTGTTCCCGAAGGACTCATCACACGCAAGAGCGACGGCAGGGCTTTCTCCGGTGAGTTTACATTCACTGTAATCACTCCCGCGCCTCTTGAGGTTGTAAGCGTTGAACCGGCAAGCATAGTACGCGAAATAAAAGAGATTACACTCACTTTCAACAGCGAGGTTGCAGGCGAGTTCGACCAGTACGAGATGATGAACTTCATGAAGTTCAAGAAGGGCAACAGCATTGCTTCTGGAATCTCAAATTATGCTACAAATGGCAAGGTGCTCACAGTTACTCTTGAGCAGACAATTACCGAGGAGGGCGAGTATACACTCGTTATCCCTGAGGGTCTTATCACACGCAAGAGCAACGGCGACGCATTCTCAGGCGAGTTTGCGTTCGAGGTCGGCGAACCACCGGTAGACTATACTCCTACAAACAACGGTTCAAGGACAAACACCGGCCGTGTAATCCGTGGTATTACCCTTACAGGTGCTTCGGGTGAGAACAGTTATGATCTTACAACCGAGGAGCAGGGTCAGGATTACACCGACGCTACTGCTGTTGCTGTGTTCAAGGCAGAGGCAGGTGAGGAACTTACAATCTCATTTGACAAGGCCGGTGACTGGATTCATCAGTTCGTGTTCATTGACTTTTACGGCGACGGTTTCACTGCAAGCATTGCAGAGGGTAGCGAGTGGGCTCCCGCAGGGGATCTTGTAGCGTACTCATTCTACAACAACAATAGTGATAGCGATGAGAGTGGCTGGAACAGTGTAGGAACCGTAATTACAGGCAGTAATCGTAACAAGCCTGCAGTTCCTGCATTCAACGCTCCTGAAACTGCCGGTACATACCGCATGCGCGTTAAGCAGGACTGGTGCAATATTGACCCGGCCGGTGACGCCGACGGCAAGTTCGGTGACTTCAAACAGAACGGTGGTCAGATTATCGACGTGACACTTGAGGTAACTGTTGCTACAGGCATAGAGAAAGTAGAAATCAGAAATGAGAAATCAGAAATCTACGACCTCACCGGCCGCCGTGTTGAGAACATCACCGCTCCCGGTATATACATTGTAGGTGGCAAAAAGGTACTTGTAAAGTAACTTTTTGCTATCGGCGAGCTTTTCAGTGATTGGTCGCACGCAGCACCGGTTTAACCGGTGCCGTGCGGGTCACGAAAGAAAAGCGCGTCAATGGCCAAGAATAAAAAGGTACTTGTAAAATAGTTGGATGATGTAGGCCAGTCTATATCGTAAAATAATCATGAGTCGGTGTAATTGTGGGATACCATACATTATAACCGGCTCTATTTTATACTTGTATTGATTTTATATGAAAAGATTTTTTTTATCAGTCTGTTGCTGTATATATACAATTCTGTCATTGGCGCAGACATTGCCATTGTTCTCTAATGATGGAACAAATAATTGGTATTATATCGAGTTCGATATCAACTCATCCGTTATACAGGATATCGGTGTCGGGCAGGAACTTCGTAATCGCGTGATTAATGAAGGAGAGGAAGGACAGCTTTGGAAATTAATCGGTAATGAGAAATGCTGTACTTTAGTTTCGAAAACGGGCCGTAATATGTTTTTTGATAAATCATCAAACCGTTTCTATGCATCTGCAGATGACGCTACTGCATTGAAACTGGTTGCGACATCGGGTGGCAAGTGGGAATTGCAATTATATGACGTTTCGCTTGCCCCATCGGCCAATCCTGATGCTGTTGCCATTGTGATATACAATGGTAGCGGCATTGACCATTATCTTGACGTTTGGAAACATGATTTCAATGCATGTGCTTTGAATTTTGTCTTGGCAGAAGATATGGTTTTTACAACTCAGAGTGCTCCTGCTCCAGTTCCTGAGGTGGCAATTACTGGTTCGGATATCGCGCCCGAAGAACAATTGGCATTATGGTACGATGCCCCTGCCACAAATTGGGTGAAGGAGGCTTTGCCGATAGGAAATGGTGATATGGGTGCAATGATTTTTGGCGGTATTGCCATGGAACGTGTACAGTTTAATCACAAGACGCTGTGGAAGGGTTCGTCAGGTGCTACCGATTTGGGTTCATATCTTGCATTCGGCGATTTGTATATAATAAACAGGAATGCCAAGATGGCTTCAGGGTATCGTAG
>JAFQUE010000089.1 GCA_017408685.1 Bacteroidaceae bacterium
AGAGAAAGACAGTATAGATGGTGATTTTGTTCTTTATAAACAAGGTTTACATAATCATGCGGTATATTCAGTCTTTTCGGGAGATATAAGTGGCGACTTCTGGTTCTTTCCTGGCTACCGTACAACGGTTACCGTTGATTTGCCTGCAGCAATGGCCAAAAGATATGAACTCGAAGGGTATGAATTTGCAGGCAATGAGGTCACATTTGATGGGCCTGTAGGAGATTTGTCACAAGTTTTATGGGACCTTACACATATGGATTGGCAGACGGTCATAGGACATGAATCCGTTTTGGAGACATCTTTTGAGGATTTTGCCAAAATACAATGGGATACCATGCAGGTCCGTAAGAAAAAACTGCTGCAGAGCGAAGTTTATAATAATAGACAAAGGCAACTGGCTTCTTTGTTCGCACAAAAAGAGTATATAAGGAATATAATCTCATATCCGCAATGGCTTAAACGTTCTTTACAGAGAGCCCGTGTTGCCAATGTCGATTCTGTGTACAATATCAAGATTAAGGAGTATACGTTAAAAGATACACATTCAGTAGATATAGAATTGTTTGACAAAAACTCAAACGCAGCCTTATGGCTTATAAGGGATGCCACGATATTGCCTTATGCTGTTGCAAATGGCCTGACCGATAACCCTGTAGCACGTTGGATGTCCGATTTTGAGTATTCGCGGAAAATATGTCGCCAAATCAGTGCAGAGCCATTTGATGACGGTGCCGTACAATGGGATAGTGTTGCTCCGCAATTTATGGAAAAGGTACGCGGCTTTAACCGTTTTATACGTAACGAAAAGGCTCGTATGCAGGCTGAAATGAAAGATAAAGTAAAAGTTTGCAGTGTTCCTGACAAATATCAAGGTTCGGTAATTGATTATGTCTCATCACAATTTAAAGGCAAGATTCTGCTTATTGATTGCTGGGCTACATGGTGTGGCCCATGCAAAGCAGGAATACGCCAGATAAAAGATTATAAAACAGAAATGGAGGGAAAACCTGTGGCGTTTGTTTATCTAACCAATGGCAGTAGTCCCTATCAGGAGTGGAGTAATACAATAATGGGTATTCCTGGTTATCATTATCGCCTTTCAGACAAGGATTGGAATACCATCCCTAATATAAATGGCATACCACGTTATTTCCTTTGTGATGAAAATGGCAAAGTCATTATGGACGTGGAAGGTTGGGGCAAGAATAGCCTAGAGAGGTTCAAGAGCAAAATCAATGAACTGTTGAAAGAGATGGAACTTTGAGTATTGTCGTTATCTTGCTTTGGGGCGGACACTTTGGTAGCGCCCCTACAGTCGGGACAAATACGCCTGGTATCTTGTCTATTCTTGTACACCTAAAGGAGCCGTGTCAAAATTAATTTTGACACGGCTCCTTTAGGTGTATTATTTCGAGGATTTTACTTCTCGTTCTTCTGCTCAAGACCGTAGTTGTATTTCTTGTCGGCGCCTTTGAGCAGCATTGAGATAATTACTGCTACCACTCCAAAGCCTGCGAAGATTGCCATGGGGACTGTGTAGTCTGTGGTGCCGTTCACAGTATTGCTCTGTATGACGTTGCCAATGAGTACGGGAACCATTGACAGGCCTATGTTCTGTATGTAGAATATGATGGCGTATGCCGAGCCCAACTGCTTCATCGGGATAATCTTGGGCACTGATGGCCACATAGCCGATGGAACAAGTGAGAATGCGATACCGAGCAGTATCATCACAATCACAGCGAACCACCACACGTTCATAACCGGCAGTGCGAAGAGCACGTGTACCACAGTGAGCAGTGCCGAACCAATGAGCATTAGTGTTGCGCCCTTGCCCACCTTGTCATATACTGAACCGAAGAGCGGTGTGAGCAGTATTGTGCCGAAAGGCAGCAGGCCGGGAATCATGCCTGCAAGGTCGGGGCTTACGTGGTACTTTATAATCATGAGGTTGGTCGCGAATTTGAGGAAGGGGAACACTGCTGAATAGAACATGAGGCAGAGCAGTGTGATGAGCCAGAATCCTTTGTTGCAGAAGATAACTTTAAGGTCGCTCATCTTGAACTGTTCCTCGCTCTCAGCAGCGCCTTCAGTTTCAGTTGCCGAAGCGTCGAGTTTCTTGTCCATTACGCAGTATACGATGTATGAGAGCATGCCAATGCACAATGCCGACGCGCCAATCATTACAGGTGCAGAAACAATGCCGAAGTGCTGTGCCACGGGGAGCGCGAAGAAGAGAGCGCATGCTGTACCCACACGTGCAAGGGCTACCTGCAATCCCATTGCAAGTGCAAGTTCATGGCCTGTAAACCACTTTGCGATAACCTTTGTTACGGTGATACCTGCAATCTCGCAACCCATGCCGTAGATGGCAAAGCCAAGGCATGCAAGGGCAACTTGTGTGGGCAGGCCCACAATCTCGCCTGTGAATGTGCTGTTCACTGCATACCACTTGATTGCCGCACCGGCGAACATGAGCGCTGTACTCATGAGACCTGTAAAGCGTACACCCATCTTGTCGAGGATGATACCTCCGAAGAAGAGCATGAGCAGGAACACGTTGATATATCCGTATGCACCCGAGAATACTCCGTAGTCATCGCTTCCCCAACCGAGGCCGTTGATTGTTGAGTCAACCTTTACGGTCTCTTCGTTGCCTGCGTTGTTGATTGTGTACTCGTTGCCTACTGTAATATCATCTTCCGAAGCAATCTCTACGGTGCTTACTTTCATCAGCGAGTCGGCCGAGAGGTATGTGCCGTTGTCAAAATATACGAGCTTACCCTTTGTGGTAAGGGGTGCTTCGAGCGGGCCCATCACGTCAGTGAAGAAGTAGGCCATCATCATTGTGAACGAAACGATGACCAGCGCGCTCCAACGTGCTGCCTTTGAGTCGTTCAGTCTTTTCTGGAGTTTTTGTGTTGTTGTCATAGTGTTTTTTTGATTGTTGTTTGTTTTTAATTAAGGACTAAAAGGGCCAAAAGGACCAGAAGGGTGTTGATTGAGATTCTTCGCTGCGCTCAGAATGACAAAACTTTAGTTTTGTTATCGGCGAGTTCATTAGCGGTTGGTCGCACGCTGCATGGGTTAAACTCATGCCGTGCGGGCCGCTAAAGGATGAACGAGCCAATGACCTTGCAAATATAGAGACAGCCTCTTACTTCTTTGGTGCCAATTTCATCGGCACTTCCCGCGACCAATTGCTGCAAGGCTTATCGAATTATTCTTTAAGCCATTTGTCGAGCCATGCGAAGAATGTGCGCTGCCACAAGATACCGTTCTGTGGTTTCAGAACCCAGTGGTTCTCATCGGGGAACAGGAGCAACTGTGCAGGTATGCCCTTGAGGCGTGCCGCGTTGAATGCTGCCATTGACTGCGATGAGAGAATGCGGTAGTCGCGGTCGCCATGGATGAGAAGAATCGGGGTGTCCCACTTGTCAACGAACTTGTGCGGGGAGTTGGCGTATGAGCGTTTTACCTCTTCGGTCTGCTCGTATGGTGCGCCGCCGAGGTCCCAGTTGGGGAACCAACTCTCCTCGGTCTCGTAGTACTGCTGCTCCATGTTGAAGAAACCGTCATGGGCAATGAATGCCTTGAAACGCTTTTCGTGGTGTCCGGCAAGCCACATTGCCGAGTAACCTCCGAAACTTGCGCCGACACAACCCAAGCGGTCGGTGTCGACGTATGGTTCTTTGGCTATGTCATCTATTGCCGCAAGCAGGTCGCTCATGCAGTTGCCGCCGTAGTTGGTGCTGATTTCCCAATTCCATGCATGTCCGAAACCGGGGAGGCCGCGGCGGTTAGGAGCGATGATGATATATCCGTTGGCTGCCATAATCTGGAAGTTCCAGCGGTAACTCCAGAACTGGCTCACGGGCGACTGTGGACCGCCCTCGCAGAACAGCAGGGTGGGGTACTTTTTCGCAGGGTCGAAGTGTGGCGGGTATATTACCCATGAATGCAGGTCTTTGCCGTCTGCACTCTTGCACCAGCGTGCTTCTACCTTGCCTGTAGCAATCTGGTCAAGTATGTGTTTGTTCTCCTCGGTGAGTTGCTTGACCTCGGCACCGGCTTTTGCTTCCATTGCATATATGTCGGCCGGAGCGCTCATCGATACTCGTGTCATGATGAGACTGTTTTCACCAAGCATGGCAACCGAGTTGTAGTCGTGCATGCCTTCGGTCATCTTTGTGAGTTTGCTCTCGGTGGTTATGTTGTAAACCTGTGTGGTGCCGTGCCATGTGCCGGTGAAGTAGAGGCTCTTGCTGTCGGGTGCCCAGCAGTAACTGTCGACGTTGCTGTCGAAGATTGCTTTCTCCTCGCCGTTGGGTTTCTCGGTAATGTACTTGCGCTCGCCTGTAGCAAGGTTCATTACGCAAAGGCGGTTCAGGTCGCTCTCATAACCGTCGTGCTCCATGCTCAACCATGCAATCATTGTGCCGTCGGGCGAGAATTGGGGCGCGGTGTCGTAACCGTAGTTAGAGCGTGCCGCGTCGGGCTTGCAAAGGTTCTCGGTGTTGCCGCTCTCAAGGTCATAGAGATAAATGTCGGTGTCGGTGCTTACGGTGTAGTCGCGGCCGGTCTTCTTGTTGCAGGCATAGGCCAGTTTTTTGCTGTCGTTGCTCCATGCCAACTGTTCTACGCCTCCGAAGGGGCGGTTGGGGCAGTCGTATGCTGTGCCCTCGAGAAGGTCCTTGCCCTCGTCGATGGTATTGCCGTCAAATGCGGCAATGAAAGGGTGTGGGGCGTCATTGAGCCACTCGTCCCAGTGCTTGTACATGAGGTCGTCCACAACGAATCCCTTTGCCTGCGGCAAGTCGGGGTGTATGTCGGCGGTTGTTGGCTTTATCTTTATGCGTTTTACAAGGACAACCTTGCTTTCATCGGGTGAAAAAAGGAAACCTTCGATGTCGCTTGCGTCGTTTGTGAGTTGCTTGCGGTCTGTGCCGTCGGGGTTCATCTCCCACACTTGGTTGCTGCCGCTTTCATTGGAAAGAAAGGCAATTTTTGTGCCGCCTTTTATCCATGCTGCGCTGCTTTCGTTCGCTGCTGTTGTCGTTAGCAGGGTCTTGTCGCTGCCGTCGGCATTCATTATGTTCAGTGTGTGGTGACTCTTGTTCTGTTCCACGCTGTAGTAACTTACACCATAGATAATGCTTTTTGAGTCGGGTGACACGCTCACCTCGCCAATGCGGCCCATTGCCCAAAGTGCCTCGGGTGTCATCAGTCCGCCGTCGACCTTTATTGTCGACTTGCCTATGATTGCGCTCTGTTCCTGTTGCGGCGTGTTGTTGCCGGTACATCCGGTCAATGCGGCGCCTGCGATTGTCATTGCTGCCATAATTGCTGAAAATCTTTTCATATTTTGTCTTTTTTGGTATTTGTGTGTTTTATGCATAAATATACATTGGAACGTGTTCTATGCAGGTTTGTTGCAAATTTACACATAAATAAGTTTTCATGCAATTAATAAGCCTTAAAATAGATAATAACAAATGCTAAATAGGTGGCACTCGCTTGTAATGGAAGTCATATTCTGCCTCTTCTCTCTGTTTCTTCGCCTTATTTATGACATATTTGTACCCGTTTTTCAAAAATAGAGATAAAATTTCCAAAAAATTTGCGAATAATAAATAAAATGTAGTACCTTTGCAACTGATTAAATGAAAGAGGTTTGCTGAAACGCTAAAAAGGGAGTAAGCATTAATTAAATATCTAATGTTGTTATGAAGAAAATGATGTTCGTAGCCGTTATGGCTTTCGCAATGGTTTCTTGTGGTGGTAACAAGGCTGCTGAGGCTCAGTGTGAGGCTCCTGTTGCTACTGATAGCGTTGTAGTTGCAACAGAGATCGTTCCTGCTGCTGCTACAGATGTTATTCCTGCTGCTGTAGGTGAGACTCCTGCTACAGAGGTTATTCCTGCAGAGTAATTCGGAACAGCAACTGAAGTATAGATGCCAAGCAATCTCATTGTCCAAATAGGACAAACGAGATTGTAGGGCACTAACTTCTTTTTTATTGACAGTGTAAAATCATCTGCTCCATGCAGAGGATTCATTCGATAAAGAGACAGCATTGATAATTTGTCAATGCTGTCTCTTGTATGTGGTTTGGCATTTTTCGAAGTATTCCCTAAATAAAACTTCTGCTTCTTAATGCATTTTTGTTTTACATATGCGTTGAAAAATATTACTTTTGTAAAGAATTGGCGCAGGTAAGCAAATGTCGCCGAAGATTTGTTTTGTATGATTGACTATACGGTTTTTAAAGATAAGAAGGCGGTATATTATACCTTGGGTTGTAAACTCAACTTTTCAGAGACGGCTACTATTGAACGCCGTTTGCAAGAGGCCGGCATACGTACTGCAAAGCGTGGCGAGAAGGCCGATATTTGCGTAGTGAATAGTTGTGCTGTCACTCAGGAGGCCGAAAAGAAATGCCGTCAGGTTATACACAAACTCGTACGTCAGCACCCGGGTGCATATGTCGTGGTTACAGGTTGTTATGCACAGTTGTCGGCCGAGAAACTTTCCAAGGAAATGGGAGTGGATGTGGTGCTCGGCATTGACCGCAAGGGCGATGTCCTCGAACATCTCGGTACTCTCACAAAGCATGAGAACGGTGGCGAATGGTTCGCGCAACCGGCAAAGGATGTGCGCAATTTTGTGCATTCATGCTCACGCGGCGACCGCACACGATATTTTCTCAAAGTACAGGATGGGTGTGACTACTTCTGCACATACTGTACAATTCCTTTTGCACGCGGGCGTAGCCGCAATCCCCATGTGAGCGAACTTGTCGGGCAGGCACAGATGGCTGCAGCTGAAGGTGGCAAGGAGATAGTAATCACGGGTGTGAACATCGGTGACTTCGGTAAGAGTACAGGCGAGAGTTTCCTCTCGTTGGTGCAGGCGCTCGATGGCGTCGAGGGCATATCCCGTTACCGCATATCATCAATCGAACCAAACCTCATAACCGATGAGATTATAGAATATGTAGCCGGTTCGCGTGCATTCATGCCGCATTTCCACATTCCTTTGCAGGCGGGTAGCGACGAGGTTCTCAAATTTATGCACCGTCGGTATGACACCTCTTTCTTTGCTCAAAAGATTGCAAGGGTACGTGAACTGTTGCCCGACGCTTTTATAGGTGTCGATGTTATTGTGGGAACCCGTGGCGAAAGCGAGGAACTCTTTGCCAAGGCATACGAGTTTATAAAAGGACTTGATATCTCCCAATTGCATGTATTCAGTTATTCCGAGCGCCCGGGTACTCAGGCCCTGAAGATTGACGGGGCTGTACCGCCGGCAGAAAAGCACCGCCGCAGTCAGTTGCTCATTGCATTGAGCGAAGAAAAACGCATTGCTTTCTATGAACGCTACATTGGCAAGGAGGCTGTTGTGCTTTTCGAGAAACCACGTTCAGGCATGCCTATGGGTGGTTTCACAAGTAATTACATACGTGTGGAGACACCGCAGAATGTAGAATATGTAAACCGCCTTGTACGTGTGCGGCTGGGTGGTTTCAACGAAGATAGGTCGGCGCTTATAGCCGATGAGATAATAGGTTTTGCCGAATGATGTCATGAGCAAGGTTGCGGTAGTCATATTGAATTATAACGGCGAGGAAATGCTTGGGCGTTTTCTCCCGTCTGTGGTGGGAAATAGTCTCGGAGCGGATATTATCGTGGCCGATAATGCGTCGACCGACGGCTCTGTCGCATTTGTAAAGGAGAATTTCCCTTCAGTAAAGATTGTATTACTTGACAGGAACTATGGTTTTGCAGGGGGGTATAACAGGGCTCTTGAGAAAGTGGCTGCCGATTATGTGTTGTTGCTGAATTCTGATGTCGAGACCACGCCGGGGTGGTTAGAACCGCTGGTTGCGTTGCTTGACGCCGACAGCAGCATTGTTGCCTGTCAGCCCAAGATACTTGATTTCAAACGTAAAACCCATTTTGAGTATGCCGGTGCCGCGGGCGGTTTCATCGACCGTTACGGTTATCCCTATTGCCGCGGGCGGTTGTTCGATACTGTGGAAGAGGATAAGGGACAGTACGATGTGCCTTGTGATATATTCTGGGCGACGGGTGCTGCGTTCCTGGTGCGTGCTGCTGCATACCGTGCAGCAGGCGGTTTCGACGAGTGTTTCTTTGCCCATATGGAGGAAATTGACCTATGCTGGCGTTTGCGGTCGCGTGGTTACCGCATTGTGTGCGAACCACGCAGTGTCGTCTATCATGTAGGCGGTGCAACGCTGTCGGCAGGCAATCCCCAAAAGACATACCTCAATTTTCGCAACAACCTGCTCATGCTGTATAAGAACCTGCCGTCATGCGAACTCGGCACAGTCATGAGGGTGCGTTGTCTCCTTGATTATGTGGCAGCGCTGAAATTTGCCGTCACAGGCGATTGGTTGCATTGTAAAGCCGTGCTCAAGGCGCGCAGGGACTATGGGAGAATGAAAAAGGAATATTCTGAAGTGCGCAGCGCCAATCTTGCCGCAACGGTTGCCGGCGATATAAAGGAGCGCTGCGGTTTCATGCTTTTGTGGCGCTATTATGCCTGTGGTTCGAAACGTTATTCACAACTGAAAAAATAGTACGATGGAGACTGCATTATACCTTATACCCGTTACATTGGGCGATACGGAAATTGCAAGGGTGCTGCCCGATTACAACGCTGGTGTCATTGCCGGAATAAGACATTTTATAGTGGAGGATGTGCGCTCGGCAAGGCGTTTCCTGCGTAAGGTCGACCCTCAGTTCGATATTGACGGTTCACAATTCTTTGAACTCAACAAACATACCGTTCCCGAGGTGGTTGCGGGTTATTTGAAACCTTTGCAGGACGGCAAACCCATGGGGGTGATTTCCGAGGCCGGTTGTCCGGCTGTTGCCGACCCGGGGGCCGATGTGGTTGCCGTTGCGCAGCGCAAGGGACTTAAGGTGGTTCCGTTGGTGGGTCCCTCAAGCATAATCCTTTCTGTTATGGCGTCGGGTTTCAACGGACAGAGTTTTGCCTTCAACGGTTATCTCCCAATCAAACCCGAGGAGCGTGCAAAGAAACTGCGCCAACTCGAGCAGCGCATTTACAACGAGGAACAGACGCAACTTTTTATTGAGACACCCTACCGCAACGGTAAGATGATTGAGGATATACTCAAGAATTGCCGTCCGCAGACAAAATTGTGCATAGCGGCCAACCTTACATGTGAAGGGGAGTATGTGCGCACGCTCACGGTAAAGGAGTGGCGGGGTAAAGTGCCCGACTTATCCAAGATTCCTTGTATTTTCCTGCTGTATAAATAAGACGCCGGTGTAGATTATATTCACGCAAGATTTTTCTTATTTCCCAACTTTTGAGAAGTCTGTTCCTGCGGGTGCCTGGAATGCCTTTATACCGAACTCCGGGAGTATGGCAATGAGGTGCTCGAATACATCGGCCTGCAGGTGCTCATAGGCAACCCATGCCGTGTCTGCCGAGAAGAAATACAATTCAAGCGGCAATCCCTGTGCAGTTGGCTGCAGTTGGCGCACCATCAATATCATCTCCTGGTTCACGCGCCGGTTCTTGCGCAGGTACAGGTCGATGTAGTTGCGCAGTACCGTAAGGTTAACAATCTCCCCTTCGCTGCAGTCTAATCCTTCCAGCCAACCTTTTTGCATGAATCTGTCAATCTGCTCCTTTGTACAGAACCCTATTGAGTTCATGTCAATGTAGATTGAGCGCTTTATGCGTCGGCCGCCGCTGTCGAACATCCCTCTCCAGTTCTGGAACGATTCACTAACGAGCACATAGGGCGGGATTGTGGTAATTGTCTTGTCCCAGTTCTGTACTTTCACTGTCGTGAGCGTCACTTCCACAACCATACCGTCGGCGTCGTGTTTGGGAAGTGTAATCCAGTCGCCCGGGCGCAACATGTCGTTGGCCGAGAGTTGTACGCCGGCAACCAGTCCCATGATGGGGTCCTTGAATACCAGCATGAGCACCGCCGCCATGGCACCGAGGCCTGTCAGCACGTTTGACGGGTTCTTGTCAATGACAATGCTTATTATGATTATGGCTCCAATGCACACTGCCATAATCTTGAACATCTGGAATACTCCTTTCAGGGTTCTGTTCTTGAAATTCTGGTTCTGGTTCAAAAGGTCGTACAAGGCATTCAATCCCGCAAATGCAAGCCTTATGCTGCTTGCTGTAATGTATATGTTCAAGACCTTTTCGGTCCAGAAGAATATTTCTCCTGTGGGTACGAACATCTTGGGCAACAGCATGAGCAATAGTACCGGCGGAATTATCCTGAAGGCATTCGTCAGCACTTGGGCATTGAACAAAATATCGTCCCACCCCGACTGTGTCCTCTTTGTTATCCTGCCGGTCAACGGTACAATGACCTTGCGGCAAAGCAGGTCGGCAAGGTGCAACAGCAGGATACTTGCTGCCACAAATATTGTAAACCGCAATACATCGCTGTCGTGCCATGTCTGCATTATGCCGTCGGTATCGATGAAACTTATCATATAGGATTCAAATTTGACTTTCAGCAAAAATAGTGTAAAAACTAATAATGCAATAATTTATTTCTCTTTCTTTTTCAGTAGTTCTTGTAAACGGAACATTTCGTCACGGTATTGTGCCGCCTCAATGAACTCCATCTTTTCGGCCGCCTGTTCCATGAGTCTGCGTGTGCGCTCAATGCTCTTTTCGAGTTGCTCTGCGCTCATGTATTCCACAATGGGGTCGCATGCGACGGGTGCTTGTACGGTATCTTCGCTGTACATCTTCATTACCTTGCTGCCTTTCTCCTTTCTGTCTGTAGCCAAGGCGTTGCTTATCTCCTTCTTGATTTGTGTAGGGGTAATGCCGTGCTCTTTGTTGTAGCGCATTTGCTTCTCGCGGCGGCGCGCAGTCTCGTCAATGGTGCGCTGCATGCTGTCGGTAATGTTGTCGGCATAGAAGATTACTGTTCCGTTCACGTTGCGGGCGGCACGGCCTGCAGTCTGGGTGAGCGAGCGGTGGCTGCGCAGGAATCCCTCCTTGTCGGCGTCGAGTATTGCTACGAGGGAAACCTCGGGCAGGTCAAGACCTTCGCGCAGCAGGTTTACTCCAATCAGCACGTCGTAAAGGCCTTCGCGCAGGTCGGTCATAATCTGTATGCGGTCAAGTGTGTCGACATCACTGTGTATGTAGTTGCAGCGCACACCGTTCTTCTGCAGATAGTCGGTCAGTTCCTCGGCCATGCGCTTGGTAAGGGTGGTCACGAGCACTCGCTCTTCGCGCTCCACACGCAACTGTATTTCTTCCATCAGGTCATCGACCTGGTTGGCCAGCGGCCGCACTTCTATTATGGGGTCGAGCAATCCTGTGGGGCGTATTACCTGTTCCACCACAATGCCCTCGCTCTTGACAAGTTCAAAGTCGGCAGGGGTGGCGCTCACATATATTGTCTGCGGAGTCAGTTTTTCAAATTCCTCGAACTTGAGCGGGCGGTTGTCGAAAGCCGCAGGCAGTCGGAACCCGAACTCCACAAGGTTGCTCTTGCGGGCACGGTCACCGCCGTACATCGCGTGTATCTGTGGAACGCTTACATGACTTTCGTCTATGATAAGCAGGAAATCTTCGGGGAAAAAATCCAGCAGGCAGTAGGGTCGTGTACCGGCCTCCCGCCCGTCGAAATAACGCGAGTAGTTTTCAATGCCCGAGCAATGTCCAAGTTCGCGAAGCATTTCAATGTCGTACGTCACGCGTTCGTGCAGTCTCTTTGCCTCGAGCGGCTTGCCTATTTCGCGGAAATACTCCTCCCTGTCGGCAAGGTCCTTCTCAATCTCTGCAATAGCACGCTCGGTACTCTCCTTTGTGGTCATGAAAAGGTTGGCGGGGTATATCCTGTAATCGTCGAAAGTGGCAACGCGCACTCCTGTCACACCGTCAATTTCCTCAATGCCGTCAATGTCATCGTCCCAAAAAGTTATGCGCAGCACGTGGTCGCTGTAGGCAAGACTCACTTCCACCGTGTCACCCTTCACGCGGAAGTTGCCGCGTGCCAGGTCTACATCGTTGCGGGTGTAAAGGCTGCCCACCAATTTGCGTAGGAATACATTGCGGTCCAGTTTCTGCCCCACGGCAATCTCTATCACATTGTTGTAGAAATCACTGGGATTGCCCATGCCGTATATGCATGATACCGATGAGATGACAACCACATCCTTGCGCCCCGAAAGGAGTGCCGATGTTGCGGCAAGTCTCAACTTGTCAATCTCGTCGTTTATGGCAAGGTCCTTCTCTATGTAAGTGTCGCTCGAGGGAATATATGCCTCGGGCTGGTAATAATCGTAGTACGATACATAGTACTCCACGGCATTCTCGGGGAAGAATCCCTTGAACTCATTGTACAACTGTGCTGCCAGGGTCTTGTTGTGGCTCAGAATTAGAGTCGGGCGGTTAATCTCCTTTATTACATTTGCCATTGTAAAGGTCTTTCCGGAACCGGTCACACCCAACAGGGTTTGTGCCGGCATTCCCTCCTTAATGCCCTGTACAAGTTGGGCGATAGCCTCAGGCTGGTCGCCCATGGGCGCGTAGTCCGATACGAGTTTGAAATTCATTGTATTTCTATCGTTGTTAAAAAATGGTGAACCGCGAAGATACGGATTTTCCTTCATCCGTGCAAGAACCGTGCGCGGGTGAAAAGTCTGCTACCACAGATACGGCACCAAGCGCCAGCGTACTTTTCTGCAATACGCGGTGTATCCGTCAAGCTCGGCTTTCAGCAAATGCTCCTCGTCTTTTATGCGTGCTGCTATTATTGGAATATATGTTATCATTACAATGAAGGCCCACCACGAACCCAGCACCAAAGGCATTGAAAGAAACATGACTATTGTGGCTGTGTACATGGGATGGCGCACAATCCCGTATAGTCCGTTGCTCACAACCTTTTGTCCCGCACTTGTTTCAACGGTGCGCGATAACCATTTGTTCTCCCTCGTCACTTCTGCATAAAGTGCATATGATATAATGAACAGCACACCGGCTGTGTATACTGTGCCTTTGCCGACATTAGACCATCCGAAACGGAAGTCAAGACCGGCAACTATGAAGGCAAGAATGAACAGCGCTCCTGATATTTTTACAATGCCGTCCTGTTTTTTGCGTTTTTCTTTTGAGTTAAGGCGGCGCTGCAGGGTTTCCGGCGCGCGGACAAGCAGGGCTGTTCCAAGCAGAAGCATAGGTATAAAGAGTAGGGCGATAAGACGCCATGCTCCCCTGTAGGCAAGAGTCCCTGCGGGCACAAACAGCAACAATGCCATTATAGTTGCTCCTGTTATCAGTTTTACAAGAGCGTTAATGAGTATTTTCATTATGTAACAGTTTCTGCCAAAGATAGTGCTTATTCTTCTTTGATGAAGAAAAACGGCTTGTTTTTGCTTATTTTTGCATTATTTTGTTTTGTTTGGTTATATTTGCAAATTGAATGTTATGTACATGGTGTTTGAATGATAAAAAAATATTAGAAAAACGTTTATTAGAAATTTAAACAACTTCTTATTATATGAAAAGATTTTTTTACACTTTGCTGTTGGCGTTGCCGTTGTGTGCGGTAGCAGATAATCCGCCTCTTATGGGTTGGAGTTCGTGGAATACATATGGTTTTCAAATCAACGATTCTGTAATAAAGGCGCAGGCCGACGCCATGGTAAAACTCGGTTTCAAGGATTGTGGCTATAATCACATAAATATCGATGACGGTTTCTTCGGAGGTCGCGATGAGAATGGCAAACTGCTCATTCATCCCACCCGTTTCCCGGGCGGGTTGCGCCCGCTTGTGGATTATATCCACACTCAGGGATTGAAAGCCGGCATATATTCCGACGCCGGTGCGAACACTTGTGCGTCGTATTGGGGAGAACCAAAGGATACAATCGGGATAGGAGTGGGCCTGTACGGTCACGACGCCGAGGACATGGCGCTCTACTTCAATGAATTGAATTTCGACTTTATAAAGGTCGATTATTGCGGTGCCGACGCAAAAAACAATGCCGACGGGCTTGACCTTGATGTGGAAAAACGTTACAGGGAGATTGCTGCAGCGATAAAGGCTACAGGACGCACCGATGTTACATGGAACATCTGCCGTTGGGCATTTCCCGGTACTTGGGCCTGTGAAATTGCCGACTCTTGGCGTACTACCGAGGATATCTCCCTCGGGTGGGAGTCGGTGAAGAATATCATCAATCAGAGTCTTTATCTGTCGGCATATGCTTCTCCTGGGCATTACAACGATATGGACATGCTTGAAGTCGGGCGCGGGCTAACCGAAGAGGAGGACAAGACCCACTTTGGCATGTGGTGTATGATGAGTTCCCCGTTGCTCATTGGTTGCGACCTTAATGATATCAAGGGTAATGCCCTTGAACTCATGCAGAATAAGGAACTGATTGCCGTTGACCAGGACCCGCTCGGGTTGCAGGCATATGTGGTAAAGCGAGAGAACGGAGGTTATGTACTTGTGAAGGATATTGAGAAAAAGTATGGTACAACGCGTGTTGTGGCTTTCTATAATCCGACAAACAGCACTATAAACATGAGCGTGGACTTCTCGCAACTCGACCTTGCGGGCGAGGTCAAGGTGCGAGACCTTTTTGAAAAGGCCGACAAGGGTGTCTACAAGAAATCTCTCTCGGCAAATATCCCTGCGCATGGTACCCGTATTTATAAACTCGAGGCCGATGAACGTCTTGAGCGCACCCTGTATGAGGCCGAAACAGCATGGCTTACATCATATCAGGAAATCAAGAATAATGAAGTTTATGGCACTGCAATATATGCCGAGAACGGTATCTGTTCGGGCGGTGTGGCAGTTGGCTGGTTGGGCGGTAAGGCCGAGAATGACCTGCAGTGGCGTAACGTCTACAGCAAGAATGGCGGCGAATACACATTGCGCGTATATTTCATTACCGGAGAGAACCGCACAATGAAATTGAGCGTTAATGGCGGTGAACCCATTGTATATACCGGAAAATCGGCAGGCTGGGGTAGTGTTGGTTATGCTGAATTTGATATCGTGTTGCAGAAGGGCGAAAATGTAATCCGTCTTTTCAACGAGAGTGCTTACACGGGTGATATTGACAAGATGGAACTCGTCAGAGAGGTTCCGCTTTCTGTCAATACAGTGAATGGAAGTATCGATGGTGCCGGGAATACTGCTCTGCCAAGAAAAGTTGCCCTTCAACAGGAACTGAATGTTGTACTGCGTCCGGCTCCCGGATATGAACCTTCGGAACTTGTGGTGCGCTATGGTAACAATGTGCATGGCGAGCAGTTTGTGGACGGCGTGCAGCAGTGGAGCGAAACGGCTGTTCCCGTGACGTCGGGCACGGCTGTCATTGACGGTGCTTACATTGAAAACGAAGTCGCTCTTTATGCAACCTTCCTTCCACAAGAGGGAAGTGAGTGGGAACTCGTATTCAGTGACGAGTTCAATGCCGAGGACTACAGCCAGCCGCTTGATGAGAAATGGATGCGTTGCCAGCGCTACGGTGCTACCTGGAACCGTTGGCTAAGCAACAGCAAGGAAGTTGTATATCTGCAGGATGGTGACCTTGTTACACGTGCAATTCCCAACCCCGACCAGGAGAATGACCCTGTTCCCATGATTACAGGCGGTATAAAGAGCAACGGGCGTTTCGGTTTTACATACGGTTATGTCGAGGCGCGTATCCTCAGCAATGCATGGATAGGCCATTTCCCCGCATTCTGGATGATGCCCGAAGACCAGTCGGCAGGTTGGCCCGATTGCGGCGAGATTGATATATGGGAAGCTATTGACACTGACGGCCGTTCATATCATACAATCCACAGCAACTGGACTTATGACCTCGGCAACAAGAACAATCCTCAGTCAAGTTTCAATACGGGTGTCAACTATGACCGCTACCACACTTATGGTCTCAAATGGGATGAGAAGAGTCTCGTTTGGTATGTCGACGGCAAAGAAGTAGGGCGTTACAATAAGTCAACCAATGCTTCGCAACTCAATCAGGGACAATGGCCCTTCGACAAGCATTTCCACCTGATTCTTAACCAAAGCGTGGGCAATGGTTCATGGGCAAAAGACGCCGATGTGAACCACACCTATGAAACCCGCTTCGATTGGGTACGTGTGTACCAGGCGAAAGGCATGCAGAATACCGACGGTACCGTGGGCATTGCCGCTGTTTCTACGACCGATGGTGTTGCGGTACGTTGTGTCGCAGGCGGAATCGTCCTCTCGTCGGAGACTCCTGCAGATGTTCCTGTGTATGACGGCACGGGCCGTAAAGTGGCCGAGGTGCATGTCGATGGTTCTGTGTCGGTTGCACTCGGGAAGGGCTTCTATGTAGTGGCAGGCAAGAAAGTAGTCGTTCTGTAAAGACTGTCTCTTGATACAAACATCACGGCCATGCAGTGTATGGCCGTGATGTTTGTTCTGAATGGTGGGGTAGATTTGTCGGATTTATGATTTATTCACTTATTTCGCGGGAAGATTGGACGGAAACTGTTTGATTTTTGATTGGAATATACTATCTTTGCAGACTGAATTGCAATGATGTGTTCTTGCGGTTCGGATAATCGTTTGAAATGAAAAGGATTCTATTCATACTTGTATCGGCAGCGGTGATGTTGAGTTCATGTAATTCGTACAACAGATTGTTGACTACGAATAACATTGACTATAAATATGAGGCTGCCAAAGCATTCTATCTCAAGGGGGAATATGCCAAGGCAACGGAACTGCTTGAGAGCATAATAACATTGCTCAAGGGCAGTGACAAGGCCGAGGAGTCGCTCATTCTTCTGGCAAGGAGTTATTACGAATCGGGGGATTATGACACCGCTTCACAATATTTCAAGGTGTATTACACGAATTTCCCCAGGGGTGAGTTCGCCGAATATGCACGTTTCTACTCCGGAAAATCTCTTTTCATGGATATTACGGAACCGGAACTTGACCAGTCAGGGACATATTTGGCCATAGGTGAACTGCAACTCTTCATGGAGTACTTCCCGTTGAGCAGCATGAGAAACGAGGCTCAAGACATGATTGTGAGAATGCATGACCTTTTGGTTGAAAAGGATTACCTTTCGGCCAAACTCTATTATGAGTTAGGAGACTTCATGGCATATAAAGGAAACAATTATCTGGCATGCATAATCACGGCTCAGAATGCGCTTAAGGATTATCCGTTCACAGGACTCAGGGAGGAACTTTCAATGCTTATACTGAAAGCCAGATATAAAATGGCTCACCATAGTGTGGAGGAGAAGAAACTTGAACGCTACCGCGAGACCATTGACGAGTACTATGCTTTCAAGACTGAATTCCCGAGCAGCAAATATCTTGACGAGGCCGAGGACTTCTTCAAGGAAGCAAAAAAGTATGTAAAGGATTGACAATATTAAACTTATATATAAGATGGACTATAAAAAGACAAATGCCCCGACAAACACTGTCACAAGAAATATGGCAGATTTTGTGAGCGAAACAGGCAATGTGTATGAATCGGTTGCAATCATCGGCAAACGCTCGAACCAGATTGCTGCAGAGATGAAAGAGGAACTGCTTAAGAAACTGAACGAGTTTTCTTCATCTACAGACAACCTTGAGGAGCAGTTCGAGAACCATGAGCAGATAGAGATTTCACGCTACTATGAAAGGTTGCCGAAACCTACTTTGATTGCTGCTCAGGAGTTCATTGACGGTAAGGTGTACTTCCGTGACCCTTCAAAGGATACCGAAGAGGAGGATATCTGATTTGTATACAACAGAATTCTTTGCATAGGAGATACGGCGTATGAAATTCCGCTTTTATCAACTCTTTCCGGTTGCTGTGATAGCCTTGCTTGTATGGGCCATGATTGAACCGCTGATGAGGTTTACAGAACCCGGAGGCGAGCAAATGCTCATGAGCAACTTCAAACTCTTGTCCCACTATGGCGAGGTCTCATGGTCGGTGATTGCATTGGGTATTGTGCTCATTTTTGCGACAATAGTGAATCTGTTTACCTTCCTGGTTTCGTTTTTCAGCAATTTTGAACTCATGAAACGCAGCAGCATACTTTCAATGTTGCTGATAGCCGGGTATTACATTGTTCTGCTCATATATTCGCTTATACTTCTCAATGGAGTGGAACTTGAGGTGGACTTGCCTATGCTGTTCCCACTGTTCGCACTTGTGCTCAATATGGTATTCGTAAAACTCGTTTCCCGTACAGAGGCAAGTATCATTGCAAAGGCTTCAGGTTTCAGATTGAGGGACTGACAAGCTCCTATTTCAGTAAAAGGGGTGGCTTTGAACTTTGCTTTTTATTCACCACCGACAAAAAGAGGATTCGGATCCTCTTTTTTTTATTTCTCCATGAAAAGGTAACGAACAAATGGAATCCGCTTCTTGTTTCCATTGAAAAACCGAATGCAATGGAGAAGATGAAGATTACAGTATTTGCTGACCCTGCATGTACATGGTGCTGGGGTAGTGTGCCTGTCCTCAGGGCGCTCTCTTACCAATACGGTGAGCAGTTGGAGATTTCTTATGTTATGGGAGGAATGATTGAGGACATTCTCTCGTACAATAACCGCAGGCTTTCAATAGGTGGGGACATTGCAATGTCCAACAGGAATATGTACAAGCATTGGCTCGAGGCCTCTGCAATCCATGGCATGCCTGTGGCGGGAAAGACGGTGCACCTTTTCTCGGAGGAGCGGCGTTCTACAATACCTCTTAACCTGGCATACATTGCGGCATGCGAGTATGTGAAGGCGGATAAAGGTGTGGAGCATAATGCTCATCGCCGCTATCTGCGTACATTGCAGGAGATGACGGCTGTTGACGGTGCACACACTAATGATGAGGAAGTAATTGTGGGCGCAGCGGCTGTGGTGGGTTTCAATGAGGAAAAATTCCGTACGCTTTACCGCAGTCCCGAGGTAAAGAGGATATATGCACAAGGCAAGGAAACGTGCAAGGATTATGAGGTGCACTCGTTCCCGTCATTCAGGTTGCAGTACCGGGGAGAAGAGATGATGGTGCGTGGTTTCACAACCTATGAGACGCTGTGCCACTGTATTTCGCAACTTTCTTATGAGAATATCAAACCTCTTTCCGACGGGCGTGAAAGGCCGTCAAAGGATAATATCAGGAATTTTATGACCGAGTACGGTACGGCTTATCCGGTTGAGATTGCTACTGCATTCTCCATGTCACGTAATGGCGGGCATACGGCATTGAATGTCGAGTCTTATGCAGGTCTTCCCGACATTATCGATGAACTTGTGAAGGAGGGTAAAGTTGCAATGGCACCAAAGGGTAACGGGTTTATCTTCTACACTTTAAAGGAACATAAAGGTTTCTCGCAGCGGCGTAGCGAGACTGCTGCTGTGGTTCAGTAAACATTTCCCCGGTAAATAACGGTTGATTTCATACATGCGCACATGTATGAAATCAACTTTTTTTGTACCTTTGCACCCGAATTTACGACGGGTGACGTATATGAAAAAGATATTATATATAATATTGTCGGCCTTTCTTGCCGTGTCGTGCTCGACGACCAGGTTCTCTTTTGTGAGAATGACTACAACCGAGGGCGTCATTGACCTTAAACTATATGATGAGACCGAGGCTCACAAGAAAAACTTTGTGAAACTTGTCAAGGAACATAGGTACGATTCCCTGCTTTTCCATAGAGTGATAAAGGATTTCATGATTCAGGGAGGTGACCCCGATTCAAAAAAGGCTTCACGAGGAAAACTCTTGGGCGAAGGCGACCTTGGCTATAAGGTGCCGGCTGAAATCATGCCCGAACGCCATTTCCACAAGCGAGGTGCCCTGGCTGCTGCACGCGAGGGCGATGATGTGAACCCCGAAAAGGCTTCGTCGGCTTCGCAGTTCTACATTGTTTGGGGAACGGTGTTTTCAAAAGAGCATTTGAAACGCATGCAGGAGCACTATTCAAAGCGTCGTGGCAAGGAGGTTGTCTTTACGCCTCAGCAGGTTGAGGCATACACGAAAATAGGCGGCACCCCGCACCTCGACGGTGAATATACTGTTTTTGGAGAGGTAGTGGATGGTCTTGAGGTTGTAGAAAAAATACAGGGTAAGCGCTGTGACAAGAATGACCGCCCGCTTGAGAATGTAAGGATATTGAAGGTTGAACTTATGAAATGATATGGTATGCTGAAGATTGGTGATATGGCTCCCGATTTCCTCGGTCTTGACGAGAACGGAACCGAAATACGTGTCAGTGATTACAAAGGACGCAGGCTTGTGGTTTATTTCTATCCCAAGGACAGCACTCCTGGTTGCACGGCCGAGGCTTGCTCTTTGCGTGACGGAATGGATGAACTTTCTGCAGCAGGTTATGCTGTTGTAGGTGTAAGTGCTGACAGCGCTGCGTCGCATTCGCGTTTCAAGACCAAACAACAGTTGAACTTCCCGCTTGTGGCCGATGTGGAAAAGAGTACAATTCAGGCTTTCGGTGCATGGGGAGAGAAAAAGATGGCCGGAAGAACATATATGGGTATTCTGCGCACCACATTCGTGATTGACGGGGAAGGTGTTGTAGAGAGGGTTATTACAAAAGTCGATACAAAAAATGCCGCAAGGCAAATTCTTGAACAATAATTTATTTTATTACTATGATTACAGATTCTTTAATGTTCCTCGCTGCTACGACTGCCGAGGTTGCCGATGCCGTTGGCATGACAACAGTTTTCGAAAAGTTCGCGGGTATGACCCCTGAACAGGTGTTGCATGCTGTTACTGCATTGAGTGTTTCAATTGTCGGAAAATTGATAAAGGTATTGCTCATTTGGATTGTGGGTCGCTGGATTATCCGTCATGTCGTGAAGTTCCTTAAGAAACTTATGGAGAAACGGAATGTGAATCCTTCGGTAAACTCATTCGTTTCGAGTCTTATCGATGTTGTGGCAATGGCGGTTATAATCATCATGATTATCAGTGTTCTGGGTATCGACACATCTTCATTCATCGCATTGTTCGCTTCGGCCGGTGTGGCTGTGGGTATGGCGTTGAGCGGTACATTGCAGAACTTTGCCGGTGGTGTACTTATACTGCTTTTCCGTCCCTTCAAGGTGGGTGATTTCATTGAGGCACAAGGTGTTTCCGGCACAGTAAAGGAAATCCAAATATTCAATACTCTTGTCTACACAGGTGACAACAAGGTTATATTGCTGCCTAACGGCCCGGTTTCAACAGGTATCATAAACAATTATTCGAAGGAACCTAAGCGTCGTCTTGATTTGAGTTTCTCCATAGCTTATGGCGATGATTACGAAAAAGCAAAGGAGGTTCTCATGCGCCTTATTAAAGAGGATGGTCGTGTGCTTGACAATCCGGCTGCTCCTTTTGTGGCAATGAGTGCTCTCGGTGCAAGTTCAATTGACATTGTTGTCCGTGTATGGTGCAAGCAGGAGGATTACTGGGGCTTAAAGTTCGACCTTAACCAAAAGGTGTACGACACATTCCCCAAGGAGGGTCTTAACTTCCCTTATCAGACACTTACATTGCATGTAGAGAATGACGCGAAGTAAAGTACGCATTTATAATGGAAATGGAGGGCATGTGTCCTCCATTTTTTATGCCTCAATAGAACTTTGTCATATCTTTTTTAACATAAAATAACCTTGAAAAAGATTTATTTAGTAACTTCGCACAGTTTTTACCGCAAGCATTATGCCGTGTCAACGGTGTTTGTCGGAAAGTGATTAAAACACAATAATATACATTATGGAAAAGAGAAATATAATAGATTTCCATCCAAAATTCTTCAGTACATTCAAGAATTATTCACGTGAGAAGTTCGGTGCCGATGTGATGGCAGGTATCATTGTGGGTATTGTTGCAATTCCATTGGCAATTGCATTCGGTATCGCCAGCGGCGTAGGTCCGGCCGAGGGCCTTGTGACTGCAATCCTTGCCGGTATGCTCATATCGGTATTCGGTGGTTCAAAGGTACAGATAGGTGGTCCCACGGGTGCTTTCATCATTATAATCTATGGCGTAATACAGCAGTATGGCCTTGGCGGGCTTGCCATTGCAACGATAATGGCAGGTATAATTCTCATAATCATGGGACTATGCCGTCTGGGAACTGTGATAAAGTTCATGCCTTATCCCATTATAATAGGTTTTACAGGTGGTATTGCAATCACCATCTTCTCCACACAGATAAATGACCTTCTCGGCCTTGGTATAAGCAATGTGCCTGCGAACTTCATTGATAAATGGATTTGTTACTTTGACAATATCGGTAACATAGATTATTGGAGCGCCGGCATGGGTGTGTTGAGTGTCGTACTCATTGCTATAACTCCAAAATTCTCCAAGAAAATCCCGGGTTCGTTGCTGGCAATTGTTGTTATGACGGTGGTTGCATATCTTCTCAAGGAATTTGCCGGTGTAACCACCATAAAGACAATCGGTGACCTGTATACTCTCCCATCGGGGCTGCCTCAGTTTGTGGTTCCTTCGCTCGAGGGTGGCGCGTCACTTTGGGCAACAATGCAGAATCTTGCTCCTGTCGCATTTACCATTGCCATGTTGGGAGCAATAGAGTCGTTGCTGTCGGCAATGGTGGCCGATGGTGTCATTGGTGACAGGCATAACTCAAACACAGAACTTATTGGTCAGGGAATTGCAAATGTTGTTGTACCTTTCTTCGGCGGTATTCCTGCCACAGGCGCAATAGCACGTACAATGGCCAATATAAACAATGGCGGCAAGACCCCTGTGGCCGGTATTGTGCATACATTGGTGTTGTTGCTTGTGCTGTTGTTCCTTGGCGGGCTTGTAGAACTTATTCCAATGCCATGCCTTGCCGGTGTACTCGTGATGGTGTCCTACAACATGAGCGGTTGGAGAACAATCGTATCAATGTGCAAGAGCTCAATGTCGGGTACGAGTGTACTTTTTGTAACTCTGCTGCTTACTGTGTTCTTTGACCTTACGCTTGCCATTGAAGTGGGTCTTGTAATGGCCATTGTACTCTTTATGAAACGTGCAATGGAGAGCGCGCATATCTCCGTAGTGCGTGACGAGGTTGAAGTTCACCATGACGGCGAGAATGATGAGGTGCTTTCAATCCCGTCCGGTACTGAGGTGTTCGAGATTGAAGGACCGTTCTTCTTCGGCATTGCCAACAAGTTCGATGAACTCACACGTAACACCGACGCAATGCCCATTCGTGTCGTGCGCATGCGTAAAGTGACGTTCATAGACGCAACCGGTCTGCATAACCTCGAGATTTTTATCAATGCCTCGAAGAAAGAAGGCAGGGTAGTTATCCTCTCCGGCGTCCATGACAATGTTGAGAAGTCGCTGCTCAAGGCCGGTATTGTTGACCTTGTGGGCAAGGAGAATGTATGCAACAACATACATCTTGCTCTCCAGCGTGCGGCAGAAGTCTCAAACACAATGGGGCAGAAGAAGTGATACATGTACTTTAATATATCGGGTGCAATGTCATGACATTGCACCCTTTTTGAATAGTTATGGAAAATCATAAATCCGCCGGCGCCATGGTCTATGTCACTGCATTTGTTATTGTAGTGATATGGGGTTGTACATTCGTGCAGACCAAATTGCTTATAAACGCAGGTCTGCGCCCGGATGAGATATTCTTCTTCCGCTTTGTGCTTGCATATGTTCTAATGTTGCCGTTCGCCGGCAAGAGATTGTGGCTTGGGAACTGGAAGGACGAATTGCTGGCCATTGCATTGGGGCTTACAGGGGGCTCGCTCTATTTCATTACCGAGAACTATGCTTTGGCTTACGGGTATTGCTCGAATGTGTCACTCATTGTTTGTCTCACTCCGCTTATAACGGTTCTTATCGTAGGCTGCTTCTATCCGGGCGAGCGCATGGACAGGAAAGGTCTGTTTGCCTCCCTGCTCGCCTTGGCGGGTATGGCATTGGTGGTGTTCAATGGAAACTTCATCCTCAAACTCTCGCCTGTAGGCGATATTTTGGCTCTTGCGGCTTGCCTGTGCTGGGCGCTATATACACTTATAATAAAAAGGTTGCAGGATAAGTATAGCAATATGCTCATTACCCGCAAGGTGTTCGGTTACGGTCTGCTCACAATATTGCCTTTGCTGTGTGTAAACGGGGTAAACGTAGAATTGCTTGTGGATGGCGGTACTGTCGTTTGGGGGAATCTCCTTTTCCTCGGCTGCGTGGCTTCAATGCTCTGTTTCCTCGGTTGGAACTGGTGCCTTGAGAAACTTGGCACGGTACGTGCAACCAATCTGCTTTATCTTAATCCTGTAGTTGCAATAACGACCTCGGCGCTTGTACTTGGGGAACGTGTCACATGGGTCGCAATCATCGGTGCGCTGCTCATACTCTTCGGGCTTTATATGTTCAGGCGCAAGTGATGCGGGTTTTGATACGGTTATTGTAGTCCCTGTTATCTTTCTTTTTCCAGTAATTCCTCAAGCATATGGCGCCAGTCGGCCCCATTATCAACCTTGAGAGTCTTTATTCCAATCCTTGCAGCGGTTTCAATGTTCTTTATGCCATCATCCACAAATAGAGTTTCGCTGGCTTTCATCTCTCCCATCATAAGCATTTTGCGGTATATTTCTTCGCTCGGTTTGGAACAGTGCATGCGGTAACTGAAGAAGAGGTTGTCGAAATAGTCGGCAAGGGATTTTCCGCATGTGGTGAACCGGTCAGTCAGTGCCCAACTCTGGATGAACGGGTTGGTGTTGCTCAAAACCGACAGACGATAATTACCCCTCAAGGTCTGTAGATATTCAAGCCACTCCTCGTGTACCTCAACAAGGAAACCCAACCAGGCATGCTTTGCCTCGTCGAATGTGATTTCCCTGCCGCATATTTCACCTGTTTTGGAGCAGAATGTTATGGCGTCGATGTCGCCGTTCTCAACCTCGAAGAACGGACCTTTTTGGCAGTAGGAATTTATATATTGTTTAGGGTTCTTTACGCCTAACGCTCTGAAACGGTCGAGCGCTCTTTTTGTGTCAATGGTGGTGAGTACGCCACCGAAATCGAATACTATATCTTTTATCATGGCTGTTGTCTTTATGTGCGAAGGTAGTCAAATTTTCGGCAATTACTCCCGTGTTTCCTGTCACTATGGCAATAATTTCATCTTTTTTTTGAAAAATGCACTTTATTACGCTATTTTTGCACGATAAATAAAGAAAACACAATAATATCAGAATATATATGGAGAATTTGGACGGGCGTCTTGTCATCGGTGTCTCTTCACGTGCGCTGTTTGACCTTGAGGCTGAAAACGAAATATTCGAGAAGTACGGTGTTGCCAAGTACCGCAAGTATCAGGAGGAACATGAGGATGAACCTTTGGAGCGCGGTACTGCTTTCTATCTTGTGAAGAGTCTGCTTGAACTCAACAAGCAGGCTAACCGCCCCATAGTTGAAGTGGTGGTAATGTCACGCAACAGTCCCGAAACCGGTATGCGCATGCTCAAGTCCCTTGACATGTATGGCCTTGACATCACACGCGTGGCTCTGTCGGGCGGTGAGTCATTGTCCAAATATCTCAAGGCGTTCTCAATAGACCTTTTCCTTTCGAAGGATGAGGGAGATGTACAGCGTGTGATTGATTCGGGTATATGTGCCTCGGCACTCATATATGCACCGCCAACCGACTTTAACCCCGAAGAGAGTCGTGTGAAGATTGCATTCGACGCCGACGCTGTGATTTTTTCCGATGAATCGGAGTGCCGTTTCAAGGAGGAGGGCATTGACGCATTTTATAAGTATGAGAAGGAGAATGCCGATGTTCCTCTCAAGGAGGGACCGTTTGCCAATCTGCTAAAGAAACTGTCGCAGATACAGGAGTGTCTGCCTACGTCGATAGAACTTTCGCCGCTCCGTCTGGCAATTGTCACTTCGCGCAGTCTGCCATCGCACTTCCGTGTTATAAAGACTCTGCGCAAGTGGGGAGTTTATGTCGATGAGGCCTATTTCCTCGGCGGTCTGCGCAAGGACGAACTGCTAAAGGCTTTCGGTGCGCATATTTTCTTCGATGACCAGGATACTCATTTGTCTTCGTCGAGCAAATACGTACCTTCGGGTAAGGTCCCGTATTATTCCGATTCGCAGATAAACGATGTAATCCGCGAACGTGAAAAGAAAAAGAATAGCGAAGCGGCAACCGAATGAAACTTGAGAAGTAATCATGCTTGATATTGTGTTGATACTCTTGGCGTTAGCGCTGTGTTTGCTGGGGCTTGTCGGTGCTGTTGTGCCGGCAATTCCCGGTCCTCCGTTGAGTTGGGTCGGCCTTTTGCTTATGGTTTTTTGCCCATCGTTGGAAATCTCTTTCCCCATAGTGCCGTTCATGTTGTTGGCATTGCTGGTTATGGTAATTGTCACAGTGCTTGATTTTGTGGCCCCGGTTTGGATAACCAAGCGTGTAGGCGGTACAAAGGCGGGCACCAACGGCGCAACAATAGGCATGGTGCTCGGTGTTGCCGCAAGTTGTTTCGGGTTCTTCCCCGGTGTACTCATAGGACCCTTTCTTGGAGCATATTGCGGTGAACTCATGGCAGGGGTGCAGTCGGGCAAGGCATTCAAGGTGGCATGCTATTCGTTCCTTTCATTCATTCTCACTACCGGTTTGAAAATGCTGTACGGTTTTGCGGCATTATCTTTTGTGGTTTACGAAGGTGTTGGAATGCTTTTCCCTTGAACATAAAATGTATATAGGTGTTTAGTTTATATTGATGATTGCTGTCTCTTGTGATGGAGCGGTCTTTTGTCCAATATAAACATAGTGCCATGAAACGTTTTCTTCCTATATTGTCATTCGTGATAATATCATTTATTGTAGGTTATGTGTCTAAAGTTGTGCAGGAGCCCTCAATGGAGGAGTGGTATCCCACGCTTGTGAAATCATCGTTGAATCCTCCCGGCATTGTCTTTGCCATTGTATGGCCGATACTTTATTTGCTGATGGGTGTGTCTGCCGGCATTGTGTGGAATGTGCGCTCCCTGTATACGTGGCTCACGATATTCCTGTTTTTTGTGCAGTTGGGAATGAATATGCTATGGAGTGTGACCTTCTTTGGTATGCAATCGCCTGTTGTGGGGCTTGTAGTACTCACACTACTGCTTGTCTCGGTGTTGCTGTACATGGGACTGGCATATATGCAGAGCCGTGCTGCTGCATATATGAATATCCCTTATGTGCTGTGGTTGCTTTTTGCGCTTTACCTTAATGCCGCGGTCGTGCTGTATAATTAGAGAAAATCTCTTATTCTCCTTGCTCTCTTATCTTGCGCAGCAGTTCTTTCTGTTTTTCGTTGAACACGGGTAACCGGAGTTCGAGTCTGACAAAGAGGTCACCGCAAATTTCTTCCTTCTTGTATACAGGCATTCCTTTTCCCCGCAACCGCATTGTGCTGCCGGGTGCTGTATCTTGCTTTATGCGTAATTTTACATTGCCTTGCAGTGTGGGAACAATGATTTCGCCGCCGAGTACCATTGTGTAAAGGTCTGCTGCAACGGTAATGTAAAGGTCGTTGCCTTTGCGCGTGAAGGTGTCATCCGGTTCAATCCTTATTGTTATGTAAAGGTCACCCCTCTTGTTGCCGGTTGCCGCCTTGCCATGACCTTTGAGACGTATCTTTTGTCCGTCGGGTATTCCGGCCGGTATTGTTATGCGTATATTTTCGCCGTTTATGGTAAATGTATGCTTGCCGGTGACAGCAATGTCGCGCAGTTTTAATGAAAGTGTAGCCTCAATGTCTTTTCCGCCTCTTGAACTGTATGCCCGGTTACCAAACAACTCCTCAAAAAAATCGCTGAATCCGCTTGAATTGCTGCTGCCACGGCTGAAATCACCGAATCCACCGAAACCTCCGAAATCGTAACCGCCGCTGTCGTTGCGGTATTCGCGCCGTTGGGCCTCGAATTCTTCGGCGTTCCTCCAGTTCTCGCCGTACATATCGTACTTCTTGCGCTTCTCCGGGTCACCGAGAACCTGGTTCGCTTCGTTTATCTCCTGGAACCGCTCTTTGGCTTCAGTGGAATTGCGGTTCTTGTCAGGGTGATAAACCTTTGCCAACCTGCGGTATGCCTTCTTGATTTCCTCTTGTGTAGCATTGCTGTCCACTCCCAATACCTTGTAATAATCTATGAATGCCATCGCTGTCGAATGTTGTTTTACTGTGTAGATAACAATTTGTGAGCAGTAACAGTTGCGGTCGAGACTATAAATACAAACAGATTCTTAATAATCCATTTTTTTTTTGTTTATGCAGGGTTTTTGATATATCTTCGTGCGTGTAATTATAAAAGAATGAACATGAAGGGGATTTTAAAGTACTTTATTCTGCCGCTGCTTGCTGTGTTTCTTGTTGGTTGCAACGAGAGTGAAAATGAATATAATGCCGACACCGCGGTTTCTCCGTATGAGCCGGTACCGGGGCGCAGGCTTGTGTCGCAAGTTATCACAACCGATACCATCGATGGTCGTGCATATCAATGGGAGTATAATTTTGTCTATGACGCCAAGAATCGCATAAAGCAGATTTCTTCAAATTTTGTCGGTTATAAGGCAAAGGAGTTCTCCAATAATACACGTTACTATGAATGCCGGAAGACCTCGAATGTGTGTTATTACTATCTTGGGAATGATTTCCGTGTGGAGTATTGGGCTACGCAGCAGTTTCCCGATTACCCCGATTGGAACAGCAGCCCCAGTGCCCAATGGACAGGTTTCTTCAATAGCAACGGCACTCTTGCCAGATATTCGTTGTTGGATTTTGCCTACAATGCAATGACGTTGAAGTCTGTACATACAGACAGCGATTATTATTATGAAATGAAACATGACGCCAAGGGTAATGTAATCGGTTATAAACTGATGTGTTACAACAGTGAAGGCTCTGATGTCGTTAAAAAGGATTGTAGCACTGAATGTGTCTATTCTCCCAACAAAAACAATACGAACATCGATTTCTCGGCATATCTTGGCGTATGGGGGTTTGAAGAATCCTTGCCTTTAGACGATGTCGACAGCCACACACCGTATCAGCTGGCCGCATTGGGAATGACTGGGGCAACAAGCGGCAATCTTCCGTCGAGAATAGTTTCCAGAGATAGCAAGGGTAATGCAGTCAAGGATGAAAACGGTAATCCTGTATATTTGGAAATAAAGTGGGAATTTGATACACAAGAGAGCCCTGTTTCATTCGTGATCGGTGCTTGCCGCAAGACCCGAATCAAGTATGTGAATTGATAAAAGCAAAAAAGAAGAGCCGCGGCTCTTCTTTTTTGCTTTTATGGCATTATTATTTGCATATGTAATCAAGGTAACGGTTTATTGCTTCCTGACACACGGGGCAGAAATCTGTGAGTGCCTTCATCATGCATTCCGGCCATCCGCGGTATATCCCTTTTTCAAGGTAACCTCCGCCCTCATATGCACCAATCTTCCAATCCTTTTCGCTGCTTTCTGCGGTAACTTGTGTTGGAATTGGGGTCCCTTCGGCAATCTTCTTCTCCCATTTGCCGTTGAAGTCGACAAAACGTGTGAGGTTTGCTTCCCATGGCTCCACGCCTTCGGGGTAGAGCGCGCTCACCGTGTTGCCTATTTCTACGTATTCATCGCCCAATCCCATCAACGAGTGGCCGAACTCGTGTACATATACTTCGCCTGTGCGGCCTGTCTTGCCGGCTGAACCGAGACCGTAGAAGTTGTATATTCCGCCACCGCCGTACTTGTCGGTATTGGTAAGGATGAATATGCTTTCATATGGCGCTGCGGCAGCAACATCGCGTACCTTTTGGAACTCTTCGGTCATCTGGTAGCGTTCGCTGCCAAAAGTGAAGAAACGGCAATCGAGCAAAGTTTTCTTCCACTCGCCTTTGCCGGGAATGCTTATTCCGCTCTCGGCCGATGGTGCCCACACGGCACGTATGTTTATGCGGTGCTTGTTCTGTGTAAAGGGTGCGTATGAGAAGAGCGCGTCGCTCCACATATGGCAAGCCGCAATGAATTTGTATTTCTCTTCGGTTGCAAAACCGTCGGGCAGCAGAACTATGTCAAGGCTGTGTGCAATGTCGCCGCCTATGTGGATATCCACTTTCTCGTAGTCGCAGTTGCCGGGTTTTATGTTGTAGTCGTTTACACTTACCTTGTGCTCTTCTTTCTTTTCCCACTCCTTGCTCTTCTTGTTGCGTGCATAGAACTCGATAATGAAGTCATTCTTGGGTTGCGGGAATATCACGCTTTCGGGGAATGAACGCTGTGTGACTGCTGCCTCGGGTGTCGTCTGCCACTCGTTGAACAGCGTGCAGTAGTTGTTTTTGTAGATGACTTTCCCGCTTGCGGCGTCGACAATCCTGAAGTGCTGTTCTCCGTAATCGAACGGGTTTATGAGTGATTCCCGCGAACCGGCCCATTCGCCCTCGAGTATGAGCCTGTCGAAATAGTAGTACTCATTGCTGTTGTCACCGGCATGGTGAAAATCGTAACGCAAAGTCTTCTCTGTAAACATATCACCGTACGCCGGTGCCTTGTGCGCAACTGCGGCCGGTTCCGTAATCTCCTTTGTCGTTGAGCAGGAGAATATTGTCGCTGCCGCCAGCAGCAGGAATAATGTCTTTTTCATTTCCTATTGTTTTGTTTTATTGGTAACCGATGTGCTTTACTTGTATTGTATATGTTGCAAAGATAATCCATTATGTGCCAATTTTGTTAAAAAGCATTGAAAAAGTTGATGTTGTGTTGCTTTCTTCGTATATTTGCAGGAAATATGGATTTATAATCACAACTATGAGAAAATCTTTTTTTGTTGCCGTTGCGTTGTGCTCGGCGTTTGTGGTAGTTTCTTGTAAATCAAAGGATAGTTTGTACAAGACTGCATATGATGAGGCTCGTGTTGAGCAGAGTGAGGGACAGAGTCAGCAGAGTGAGCCGGTGGAAATTGCTCCTGTAGTCTCTTCGACCTCAAAGGCTGATGTGGATGACAGTTATCGCACTGAAAAGGTGGTACTTGCTTCGGGTGATGAAGGTTCGTTGAAGGAATTCAGTGTCGTATGCGGCAGTTATGGAAACAAGAGCGGGGCTGAAAAGGTGCGTGCCGAACTCATTGGAGAGGGATACGACGCAATCATCGTTCAGAGTCCTAAAGGATTGTACAGGGTTGTTTGTGCTTCGTATGACAGTCGTAGCGAGGCGGCACAGGCCCGTGCTCGTTTTAAGGAATCGCACCCCGGCAATGCCGATTACCAGAAAGCCTGGTTGCTCTACAACAAGTAATTTTTTACTCCAAAAAGGAAGTGACTGAAAAGTGATTTTCATAACAAGAGGGCGACTTTTTAGTCACCCTCCTTTTGGTATTATAATGCACTCGATAATGGAAAATAAGAATCCGCAGGAAGGTTACAGGGTAAAGGAGTACTCCGGACCTGTAAAAAGATATTGCCAGACTCTTGACCTCAAGGAGAACCCTGAACTTATAAAGGAGTATCGCCGCCGCCACAGCGAAGGCGAAGCATGGAGTGAAATTCTCTGGGGTATACGTGAGGTAGGAATCCTTGAAATGGAGATATACATTCTCGGTACCCGTCTTTTCATGATTGTAGAAGCGCCGCTCGATTTTGATTGGGAAAGTTCAATGGCAAGGCTCTCTACATTGCCGCGCCAACAGGAATGGGAGGATCATATGTCCGAATTCCAGGAGGCCGCTCCCGGCAGTTCTTCAAATGAGAAATGGCGTATGATGGAGAGGATTTTCCATATTTACGATAAAGAATAAGTAATGCGTAAGAATAATTCAGAAAGAACGAAATTGGTAGAAAAACGTTATCTTCTGCCGTTTATTCTCGTGACATCGCTGTTTGCGTTGTGGGGATTTGCGAATGATATTACTCATCCCATGGTTGCCACATTCCAGACATTGATGGAACTGTCTGCAGCCAAGGCTTCTATGCTGCAATTTGCTTTCTATGGCGGTTATGCCACGATGGCAGTACCGGCAGCTCTTTTCATACGACGTTACAGTTACAAGAGCGGAATACTTCTGGGTCTTGGTCTTTATGCTCTTGGTGCTTTTCTCTTTATTCCGGCAGCCCAGAGTCAGGAGTTTGCATTCTTTTGCATAGCACTGTATATACTCACATTCGGCCTTGCTTTCCTTGAAACGGTTGCCAATCCATTGATATTGTCGCTCGGTTCAAAGGAAACATCTACACGCCGTTTGAATATAGCACAATCGTTCAATCCAATAGGTTCTTTGTCCGGTATGGCTGTTGCTTCCATGCTTGTGCTTCCTCAACTGCTGTCCGATAAGCGTGACGCGGCAGGCGAGGTTCTTTTCCATGGTCTCAACGCCGCCGAAAAGGCTGATATCCGTCTTCATGACCTTGCTGTGATACGCGACCCGTATGTGGTTATAGGCTTTGTGGTGCTTGCCGTGTTGCTGCTTTTTCTTTTTGTGAAAATCCCTAATATGCAGGGAGCGACAAATAAGGCATCCGGCAGCAAGGAGACGCTTTCACGTCTATGGAACAATGCAATGTACCGTAGCGGTGTCTTTTCTCAGGTGTTTTATGTGGCGGCACAAATTATGATGTGGACATTCATAATACACTATGCCAATAATCTGGGTATTGACAAGGCTACAGCGCAGAACTACAATATATGTGCAATGGTAATGTTCTTGTGCAGCCGATTCATTACAACATATCTGATGAAGTATTTCAATTCGCGTACCTTGCTCGCGCTTTTCGGCGCAGGTGCCGTATGTACTACATTGGGAACTGTGTTGCTTGACGGTATGCCGGGACTGTATTCTCTTGTGGCAACAAGTTTCTTCATGTCTCTTATGTTCCCGACAATATACGGTATTGCTCTTGAGAACGTCAAGGAAGAGGATACAACCCTCGGTGCGGCGTTCCTTGTGATGGCTATTGTGGGCGGTGCATTGTTGCCTCCTCTCCAGGGTGCGGTAATAGACCTTGGAACGGTTGCCGGTATGCCTGCAGTGAATGTTTCTTTCCTGTTGCCGATGTGCTGCTTCATTGTTGTAATGCTTTATGGTATATATGCGCATAAGGCTCTTAAAAGATAAGTATGGCGAGACTTTTGGCAATTGATTACGGGAAGAAAAGAACCGGTTTGGCTGTTTCTGACGAAATGCAGATGATTGCCGGCGGGCTTACAACAGTGCCTACTGTCGACTTGCTCGGTTTTCTGCTCGATTATGTGAAACGGGAACCGGTTGAGCGGATTATTGTGGGACTGCCGAAACAGATGAACAATGAACCCTCGGAGAATATGTGCCGCATTACTCCTTTTGTGAACAGGTTGCGCAAACTTCTCCCCGATATTCCTGTCGAGTTCCATGATGAACGTTTTACCTCTGTGCTGGCGCAAAGGACTATAATAGAGGCCGGAATAAAGAAAATGGCCCGTAGGAACAAAGAACTGGTAGACGAGGTTAGTGCAACCATAATCCTGCAGTCGTATATGGAAAGCAGGAGGATGTGAAAGGTGAAAACTTAAACCAGGAGTGTTAACTGAAAGAAAAAAACTGAAGATAAAACAAAAAGATAAATTATGATACTTCCCATTTATTTGTACGGGCAACCTGTACTGCGTAAGGTTGCAGAGGAGATTACTCCCGATTACCCGGAATTGAAATCTCTCATCGAGAGCATGTTCGAGACAATGCATCAGGCCGAAGGTATTGGCCTGGCGGCTCCGCAGATAGGTCTTGCGATACGTCTTGTTGTGGTTGACCTTGATGTGTTGTCCGATGATTATCCTGAATTCAAGGACTTCAGCCGTGTGTACATCAATGCCCATATTCTTGAGACATCGGATGAGACCGATACTATGGAAGAGGGTTGCTTGAGCCTTCCCGGCATACATGAGAAAGTGACACGTTCTTCGCGTATCCATGTCAAATACATGGACGAGAATTTTGTGGAGCACGACGAGTGGGTCGACGGTTATCTTGCACGTGTAATGCAGCATGAGTTCGACCACCTTGAAGGCAAGGTGTTCGCCGACAGGATTTCTATGCTTCGCCGCCAGATGAACAAGACCAAACTTGGCAATCTCGCCAAGGGTAAGGTGGCTTGTGGGTACAAGACAAAAAGGGTCTTGCGATGAGGTTCTTGAGAGGCATAATGCTTCAGGTGCTGCTGTCGGCTGCAATCATATGTAATGCACAACTGAACACGGCACGAGTCATGGAGATAGGGCGCAATGCACTCTATTTTGAAGATTATGTACTCTCGATACAGTATTTCAATCAGGTGATTGACGCAAAGCCATTCCTTCATGAACCATACTTTTTCCGTGCGCTCGCAAAGTATAATCTTGAAGACTATTCCGGTGCGGTGCAGGACCTTGATATAGCAATAGTCAAGAATCCTTATATTATGCGTTGCTACCAGTTGCGTGGTCTTTGCCGCGCACATCAGGATAGCCTGCAACTGGCCGAAAAGGATTTGCGCAGTGCTCTGCGTTTCAATCCGCAAAGTGCCGAAGTGTGGCAGAATCTTGGTGCTGTGGCAATGCAACAGCAAGATTGGGAAAAGGCGGCTATGGTGCTCGACTCTTTGCTGCTCTTCTCTCCACGCAACAGTCGTGCTTATCTCATGCGCACTCAAGTGGCTCTCAATGCCCGGGATACGCTGACTGCCCGGCAGATGGTGGAGAAGGCCGTAGTCCATGACAGATATTCTTCCCAGGTCTATGCAGCCAGGGCTGTTGTGAATTCTACAGAGGGCAATTATGCGGTAGCAGAGGAAGACCTCGATAAGGCAATAGACCTTTTGCCGAATGATGGCGGCAATTATGTGAACCGTGCTCTGGTCCGTTATTACAGGAATAATTTACGTGGTGCCATGGAGGATTACGATATGGCGCTGTATATTGAACCGGGCAGTTTTGTGGCGCATTATAACAGGGGTATACTGCGTATGGAGGTCGGTGACGACAACCGGGCAATCGAAGATTTCGATTGGGTGCTGGGTGTTGACCCCGACAATACTCTTGCGCGCTTCAATCGCGCTCTGCTCAAGGACAAGATTGGCGATTCCAAAGGTGCAGTAGCCGACTATTCCCGGGTCATCGATGGATATCCCAATTTCGAGTATGCTTATCAATGCCGCGCTGCAGCGCGGCGCAGGAGCGGCGATGTGCGCGGCGCCGAGGCTGATGAGGAGTGGCTGCGCAAAAGACAGCTCGATATATACTTCAACGGTACACAATCGGCTTCGCAGGAGTATGTGGCAGATAATGACAAGCCCCGTAAACGTTCCGACAATAATGTCCGCAATTACAACAAGATGATATCGTCCGATATCTCCGACGATAAACAATATACGACAGAGTATCGCGGCAGGGTACAGAACAGGAATGTTTATGTTGAACTGGAACCCGTTTTCGTGTTGACCTACTACCATTCAACATCGGAACTTGGTGCCGAAGGACATTATTTCAAGCCATTGGCCGATTTTAATGAGACCGGGTCCGGTCAACCGCTGTTGCTGACGAATGATGAGCGTGCGCTTTCGGAAAGCGAGGTTACAAGGCATTTTAGCAACATCGACGTGGTGTCAAAGACGCTTGCCGCCAATCCCGGTGACGTGCGGGCACGACTGGAACGTGCGCTTGATTATTATCTTGTGCAGGACCTGGGCGAGGCTATGTGTGACCTCAATGCAGCTGTTGCCGCCGCTCCCGATTCGTGGATTCTCTATTTCGTTCGTTCGGCAGTGCGGTACAAGTTGCTCGAGACAGAACAGATGAACGAAGAGAATGCAGGTGCCGGAATCCTCTCCGGGCATACCGATGGCTTGCCAAGCATAGATTTCCGTCTTGTCAAGGAAGACCTTGATAGAGTGGTGGAACTTGTTCCGGATTTTGCGCACGCTTATTTCAACCGTGCCAATGCTTCGGCCAAACTTAGCGACTTCAAGGCGGCCATTGTGGATTATACCGAAGCGATTTCAAAAGACGGTCGTTTTGCCGAGGCCTATTTCAACCGCGGTCTGGTCAGGGTGTATACAGGTAATTCCGAAGAGGGCCTTGCCGATTTGAGCAAAGCGGGCGAACTCGGTCTTTTCCAGGCCTACAGTCTAATCAAACGTTTCAAGTTGGGCGGGAAGTGATTGCAGCCTGTGAACATTTATTTGCTGTCGGTAAGCAAGAATAACATAAAGCTTTTGTCTTTTTTCTCATTTTTTCTTATCTTCGCACCTCAATTGGATTATCTTTCAAAGAATAAGAATTAAAGATTAAAGTTATGATAAAAATTTCTTTTAACGGTGAAGTACGTGAGTTTGCTCATGAGGGCAAATCTTACATTGATGTACTGTCGTCCGTGGACCCTAAACTGCTCAGCAGTTATGTTGCGGTCAAGGTTGGTGATAAGGTTGTTGACCTACGTGATGTTCCCTCCGATGGTGTATGCGCGGAACTCGTTGGTCTGGAGTCTAAAGAAGCACTTTCAGTTTTGCGTCATACCACAACACATATTATGGCCGAGGCGGTGAAACACCTTTTCCCGGAAGCAAAACTTACAATAGGTCCTGCAACCGAAACAGGTTTTTTCTATGACTTTGAATGCACTCCTTTTACTAAGGAGAATCTCGAGGCCATAGAAAAGGAGATGAAGAAAATCATCAAATCCGGTCCGCGTATCGAGCGCAAGGAACTCAGCCGCGAAGAGGCTGTAGAGATGATGAAGGCCAAAGGGGAAACCTACAAACTTGAACTTATTGACGCAATCCCCGAGGGTGAGCGTATAACAGTGTATTCACAGGATGATTTCGTTGACCTCTGCATGGGACCACACCTGCTCAATACACGTCTCATAAAGGGCTTTAAACTGCTCTCTTCTTCAACTACATATTGGCGTGGCGACAAGAACAATCCGTCCTTGTCACGTATATATGGTACAGCGTTCTTCACAAAAGAGGATCTTGAGGCATATCTCGCCCACCTTGAGCACATCAAGAACATAGACCACAACAAAATAGGTCGTGAGATGGAACTCTTTACAACCGTCGATGTCATCGGTCAGGGACTTCCGCTCCTCATGCCCAAGGGCGCAAAGATTGTACAGACTCTCCAACGCTGGATTGAAGACCTTGAGGATAACGAGTGGGGTTATGTCCGCACAAAGACACCTCTTATGGCAAAGAGTGACCTGTACAAGATTTCTGGTCACTGGGACCACTACAAGGATGGCATGTTCGTGCTTGGCGACGAGGAGACCGACAAGGAGGTATTTGCCCTGCGTCCTATGACATGCCCTTTCCAGTACTATGTCTACAAGGCAACACACCACTCATACCGCGATTTGCCATTGCGTTACAGCGAGACATCTACTCTGTTCCGCAATGAGGATTCCGGCGAAATGCACGGTCTCACCCGTGTGCGCCAGTTCACTATCAGTGAGGGACACCTTATTGTGCGCCCCGACCAGATGGTGGAAGAGTTCAAGAAGTGTCTGGCTCTTGCCAAGCATGTGATGGAGACACTCGGTCTGCAGAATGATGTCACATATGTACTTGCAAAGTGGGACCCCGAGAACCGCAAGAAGTATATTGGCGAAGCTGAGGTGTGGGAAGAGACGCAGCAACACATCCGCGAAATGCTTACCGAACTTGAAATTCCTTTCATAGAAGAAGTTGGCGGGGCGGCCTTCTATGGTCCCAAGGTGGATATAAATGCCAAGAACGTTTATGGTAAAGAGGATACAATGATTACCGTTCAGTGGGATGCCTTGTTGGCCGCACAGTTCGATATGTATTATGTTGACCAGAACGGTGAGAAGGTGCGTCCATACATAATCCACCGCACAAGTATGGGTTGTTATGAGCGTACCCTTGCATGGCTCATCGAGAAGTACGAGGGCAAGTTCCCTACATGGCTTGCTCCTGAGCAGGTACGCATTCTGCCTATTTCGGAGAAATATGGCGATTATGCGTATGAGGTTGCCGCAGAACTCAAGAAGAACGGTGTTCTTGTACATGTAGATAACCGTTCCGAGAAAATCGGTTACAAGATACGTGACGCACGTAACAACCGTGTTCCTTATATGCTTGTCCTTGGCCAGCAGGAGGAAGAGAACCGTACTGTAGCCGTGCGCAGCCGCTTTGCAGGTGACGAGGGCGTGAAACCCATTGCCGAGTTCGTTTCGGCAATATGCGAGGAAATCCGTACCCGTACTATCCGCAAGGAAGCAGTTGCTGAAAGTGAAAAGTGAAAACGGGAAAGTAATTCCACACGGAGAATAAACAAAAAGCAGTAGAGACTGTCCTGCGGGACAGTCTCTACTGCTTTAGTATTCCTTAGCAACCCTTGCAGACCTTACTGGCCCTTAATCTCCTTTAATCTTCTTTTCTGTTAAGTTTTTTGCCCTTCGCGCGAAAAATAATAGCCAAAGTTCTTCGTAATGTGATAAATAAGTCCTAAATTTGCAACCGATTTTGAAAAGTTATGCCCCTTGGGCGTTTATAAAAGAAAGGACTTATACAATATTTAATGAAGAACGACAACCTGAAGAACCAGTATCGTGTTAACGAGCAAATCCGTGCCAATGAGGTGCGCATAGTAGGTGACGACGTAGAGTCTGTGGTTATGCCACTGCACAAGGCTCTCGCCTTGGCCGAAGAGAAAGAACTTGACCTTGTTGAAATCTCACCTTCGGCAAATCCTCCGGTATGTCGTCTGATTGAATATTCCAAGTTCCTTTACCAGATGAAAAAGCGCCAGAAGGAACAGAAGGCAAAGCAGGTGAAGATAGATGTGAAGGAGATACGTTTCGGTCCTCAAACCGATGAGCATGACTACAATTTCAAACTTAAGCATGCTATCAGTTTCCTAAAAGACGGTGACAAGGTAAAGGCTTATGTATTTTTCAAGGGACGTTCAATCCTTTTCAAGGAGCAAGGTGAAATATTGTTGCTCCGTTTTGCCAAGGACCTTGAAGAGTATGGCAAGGTAGATTCAATGCCGGTACTTGAAGGTAAGCGCATGACAATCATGCTGTCGGCAAAGAAGGCTGCTCCCGCAAAGAAGGAGAAACCTGCAAAACCGGCTGCAGAACAACCTAAAGAAGATTAAAAAAGCGAGTAGTGTTGGATAGTACGCTACCGATAATTGTTAACTAATAATTTTAAAAAAAAATGCCAAAAGTTAAGACTAACTCCGGTGCCAAAAAAAGATTCGCTCTTACCGGAACAGGTAAAATCAAGAGAAAGCATGCTTATCACAGTCACATCCTGACTAAGAAGACAAAGAAGCAGAAGAGAAATCTTGTACACTTTACAACTCTCGATGCTGCAAATGTCAAGAGTGTTAAGGAATTGTTGTCATTGCGTTAAGTATTGTATTATTAACCGAGTGTATTTAGCATAAAAGTTCGTCCCGCAGGGCGACGCTAACATTCAAAAGAAATTAAAACTATGCCAAGATCAGTAAATCACGTTGCTTCAAGAGCAAGAAGAAAGAAAATTTTAGGTTTGACCAGAGGTTACTTTGGTGCAAGAAAGAACGTATGGACAGTTGCCAAGAATACTTGGGAGAAGGGTCTTACATACGCATTCCGCGACCGTCGTAACAAGAAGCGTGAGTTCCGCGCACTTTGGATTCAGCGTATCAACGCAGCAGCACGTCTCGAGGGTATGTCATATTCTCAGTTGATGGGCGCTCTTCACAAGGCAGGTATCGAGATTAACCGTAAGGTTCTCGCAGACCTCGCTTTGAACAACCCAGCTGCTTTCAAGGCTATCGTGGACAAGGTAAAGTAATTGCCTGCTTCAAGTACTTTGATAGTGATTTAAATGCGCCGCTCATGAGCGGCGCTTTTTTTAGTAATTGACGTCTTTTTGTGTGAAAAACAGTTTATAATGGAATAAAAATCACAAAAAAGACGTTTTTGTGGCAGAAATGCTTGTTTCCGTGAAAAAAGGTTCTTATGTTTGTATACGGTTTTGCTGTACCGATTGACTGGGAAACTCATCAATTATTATCGAAAACCGAGTCAGCTTCGTATTGTCCAATGGCGGGCCACGCCTTCGGGTAGCTTTAGAGAGCCGGTGGATTACAAAGGACAGGAGCCCTCAAATCTTGTATTCTCGGAGTTTCGTCGTTCTCTTCTGTGCAGCAAAACTTTTTTTATTGTGTTGTATTTTGTATTCTTCAACACAACTTACGGCTCACTAGCAAAAATTGGGGGGATACTTCTTGAGATAGTATATGAACAGGAATGAGAATTTTTGTATTCTTCAACAAACTTACCCTTAACCTGTTATCTTGTATTCTTTTTGTTG
>JAFQUE010000090.1 GCA_017408685.1 Bacteroidaceae bacterium
ATTGACTCGTTTTGCTTTTCGCAACCCAAACGGCATAACCTACGGCTATGCAGCGTTTGACCTGTTGCTGCAAAACTCGTCGATAACAAAACGTTGTTTTGTCATTGCGAGCAAAGCGAAGAATCTCTAAAAAACTTCCCGACTACACCGGAGAGAAAATCTATTCAAAGATGTTTCGTTGCACTCAACATGACAAGCGGGTTGTCCTCCGCAACGTAGTTGCTTGCTTGTGAAAAACCGTCAAATCCTTTGAAATTTAACATATACTGCATATATTTGTCTAATAATATATAATAACTGAATATAATAACTAATCACAATATATTTATGAGACTTAAATCACTCTTTATTTCGGCATTATCGGCACTGCTTATTACTGCCGGTGCCAATGCGCAGAGCGACTATTATGTAGTCCATGGTGCCAACGAGAACGTGGACCACGGGACACATTACCCCATAGCAGTGGGTATCGTGGGAACACACAGTCAGCAGCAGCTGGTAAACAACATCGCTTCGGCGCCACGCTGTGCGGCGTACTTTGACAAGACTGCAACGACATTCGAGGTAATGCGTGGCGAGACAGTTACGCCGCTAATTACCATCAATGGCAACTCGATGCACGGTTATGTATATGTCGACTGGAACGATAACAAGCAGTTTGATGTAGATATCCAGGGTGACGGCCCTTACACAAAAGGCGAGGGCAACGAACTCATGTGCTGGTCACTCTATGGCAAGAATACCAACGGCGATACAGGCTGGAACAGTGCCGGCATTTATCAGTCAAGCGGTAATGTTCTTGCCCCGGGCTCTTTCAATGTGCCCACCGATGTTGAGGATGGTGCCGTGTTCCGCATGCGTTATGCAGTGCAGTGGAACAGTATTGACCCCACAGGCTCTTATGCAAACTTTATAAGCGACGGTGCCTCTATCATTGACGTTATGCTCAAGGTGAGTGGCGAGGCCGGTGATGTGGAGGTAGATTATCCAATAGACGAGTATACCGAACCACGCGTTGGTACAACCCCCGACGAGGCTGCATGGGGTGCTATTGCCGCCGGCCTTAATGCTACATGGGCTTCACGCGATGTACACTACAAATTGCACGAGGTTCCTCAGGTGGCACAGAAGAATTCTGCCGAAATCCATGCATGGAAGGGTGAGCGTGCCAACATACAGGCCGTTCTCTACAGCAAGAGCGACCAGGGCATGATGAAGGTGCGCATGACCGAGTGGAAAAAGGATGGTGCTGCAACCGGTATCAACGGTGGAGAAGCGCGCTTTGTGAATTATGTAATCACCGATGATTATGTTGCATGCGGCAACCACCCTATGACATTGCCGCAGTGGCTTGTTGCCGACGTTATTGACCGGGACAAGCCTCATGCTGTTCCTGCAATGGAGACACGCCCCGTTTGGTGTACAATTGAAGTGCCACGCGACATTGAGGCCGGCGAATATACAACAGCACTTGAAGTGGTGAACGAGAATGATGAGGTGGTGAAGAACCTTGCTCTCACTGTCAATGTGAACAGTCGTTCACTGCCCACTGTGGCAAATCAGAAATTCCACCTCGACTTGTGGCAGCAGCCCTATTCGGTAAGTCGCTACTATAAGGTCGAGCGTTGGAGCGACGAACATCTTGAGGCTCTGCGTCCTTACCTTGCAGCCCTTGGCCGTGCCGGTCAGCGCAGCGTTACAGCAATTCTCTTCTACGAGCCATGGGGCGAGCAGACACACGACCTCTTTGACCCGATGATTGAGACAATAAAACTCTCCGACGGTACATGGGAGTATGATTATGCCGTGTTCGACGCATACGTCGAACTCTGCGCCGAGTATGGTATCGACAAGCAAATCAACTGCTTCAGCATGGTGCCTTGGGATATGAGTTTCCGCTACTACGACGAGGCTTCTGACAGTTACAAGTCTATCACAACCAATACAAGTTCCAGTGACTACAGGAATCTGTGGACAAGTTTCCTCACAGCCTTCAAGGCTCACCTGCAGGAGAAGGGCTGGTTCGAAAAAACAAACATTGCAATGGACGAGCGTGCCGAGAGTGACTTGAACAACGCATATGCTATTGCCAATGGCCTTGGCTTCAACTGCGCCCTTGCCGGTAACTACCATAGTTCACTCTGTGGCACATACCGCGACCTCTGTGCACAGCTCGGTCAGGAGCATATGTTTACAGCCGAACAACTTGCAAGCCGCAAGGCAAAGGGCTGGGTGACAACATTCTACACAAGTTGCGCAAACAGTGAACCAAACATCTACACCAACTCCTATCCGGCCGAGGCTGCATATCTTCCAATCTATGCAGCGCAGATGAACCTCGACGGTTACCTGCACTGGTCATGGATAAACTGGGACGAACACCCGCTCACCGACAGCCGTTTCCGCAAGTTCGGTTCAGGCGATACATACTGCTACTACCCGGGCAACCGCTCAAGCGTGCGCTTTGAGCGCCTTATCGAGGGTATACACCAGTTCGAGAAGATACATATCCTGCGCGAGGAGTATAAGAACGACAGCGAGAAACTCGCTACCCTCAATGCTCTCCTTGGCCGCTTCTCGGGCCAGATTGCAGGCGAGGATTGTGCTGCCTTGGTCAATGACCTTGAGGATTTTCTCAATGGCAAGGAGGTTGAGGTGCCCGTAGCAAAGGATGTTACAACTGGTTATTACCACCTTGTGAGCAAGGCTACATCACGTTCAGAGCACCTTTACAACAATGCCTTCCTCAACGGTAACAGCCTTAAGTTTACTCTCCAGTCAAACAATATGGTGAATACCAACAACGGTATATGGCATGTTGAAGTTAAGGACAACAATAAACTGGGTGTTGTGAACGGTGACGGTAACCCCATTGTTGCCGGTGCAAGCTGGGGCGGTTCTGTTGTGGGAACTTACAATGAACTTACAGTGGGCTCTACAAAGGATGTAGGCGAGTATCGCTACTACTATTTTACCGAGGCGCTCAACTGTACCAACGGCGGCGAGAACTTCAAGGTCGGCGGTGTCGATTTCCTCACTACATGGACTACCGGAGGTGCGGGTGCCGATGACAACAACTGGCGTTTCGAGCCTGTAGACATGGACGGCATGACAGTTTACGATGTTGTGGTGGATGGCAATGCCGATGTATATGTGACATATGATACAACAGGTGAAAAGGCGTTCAACGGCGGTTTCTTCATCACTGCAAACACAATAACAGGCAACGACCTTTCTGTTGCAATGCTCGGCAACATACTCAACAGTGCCGATGTGGCAGTTGAGGGCAATACAATCATGGTTACAAACATCAAGGCTGCTGCAGCCCCTGTGAAGCAGGATTTGTTCAATACAAGCAAGGGCGACGGAACAGTACCTCCTTACCGCATTCCGGGTATCACAACAGCAAGCAACGGCCGCCTCATTGCAACAGCGGCGCGCCTTGTGTGCGGTACCGACCCGGGTTTTGGTCAGGTAGACGTTGTTTGTCGCGTAAGTGACGACCATGGCGAAACATGGAGCGAAATGATTGATGTTGCCGTGGGTACAGGTGTAACTTCGGCAACAGAGAACTACTTTGATACAGCATTCGGTGACCCGGCTGTAGTTGCCGACCGTACAAGTGATGAGGTGCTCATTATTGCGGTGGCCGGTTGTACAGTGTACACCAATGGTAACACCACACGTCAGAATCCTAACCTCATTGCCACAATCCACAGCAAGGATAACGGCAATACATGGGAAAAACCGGTTGATGTTACGGAACAGATTTACAGCCTCTTCGACGCCGGCAACCCAATACAGGCTGCATTCGTGGGCGGCGGAAAGATTTTCCAGAGCCGCATTGTGAAGGTTGACAAGTATTATCGTATCTATGCTGCAATGTGTGCACGTCCAAACGGTAACCGCGTTGTATATTCCGATGACTTCGGCCGCACATGGCATGCTCTTGGCGGTGCGTCGGCACTTCCTGTTCCGGGCGGTGACGAACCCAAGTGCGAGGAGTTGCCCGACGGTCGTGTAATCGTTTCAAGCCGTGTAGGTGGCGGGCGCATTTACAACATATATACCTACACCAACACCCAAACAGGCGAGGGCAGTTGGAGTACAGATGTAAAGAGTACATTCGCAGGTTCGGGTCTCACACCGGGCGGTAACTCAACCAACGGCGAAATTCTTGTTGTTCCCGTGCAGCGCAACAGCGACAAGAAGGAGATGTACCTTGCATTGCAGTCACTGCCTACAGGTGGCGGCCGTACAAATGTGGGTATCTTCTATAAGGAGTTGACCGACATGAGCGACCTTAACACCGTTGCCAACTTCGCAACAGGCTGGAATGGTTTCTATCAGGTAAGCAACACCGCTTCGGCATACAGTTCAATGGACTTGCAGGCCGATGGAAGGGTTGGTTTCATATACGAAGAGACACTGACGTTCTTCAAGAAGGTGCCAAATCCTGTTTCTACAAGTTTCCCCACAGGTGCCGGCGAGCATAATTTCGACGGTTTCGACAATATTTATGTTGCATACGAAATCGAGCAGTTGACAGGCGGTACATACAGCCTTAAACGCGATGTTAACCGTGGCGCATTCCTTAAGGAGTATTTCAAGGCCCTTGCTGCCGATGCAGAAATAGAGAATCCACAGTTCAACGCCGCAGTCGAGGCGCTTGGCGAGAACCCTACACCTGCCGAGATTGACAATGTCTACTCACTGTTTGTGCCTGCCGACAAATGGGACGGCAAGACACTCACTTTTACCAATGTACAGCAGAACGGCACTGAATATGTGCTTTATGTAGATGAGAGCAATACTCTCGCTGTTGCAACAACATCGGCCGACGTTGTTGGTGAGACTGCACAGTTCAAGTGCAAGAAGGAGGCAAGCGGCAAGTACAGTTTTTTTAACGAGAAGGCACAGCGTTATATGATATGGCGTGCCGGTGGCAATTATGGCTACAACAACAATGCCGGAACTCTCGATACATACAATGCTACATATTGCGATTGGAGCATTAACAGCGGTAGTACATCGGTTGAAGATACTTATTACCTTGTGAGCAAGCGTGCCGACGGTTCCACTGACGGTTCTCTTGTGATTATGGCGGCCAGCGGTGCCTTTGACTCCTTTTCAAACGCCATTGGCTATGCAGGCAACTATAGCAACCTTTTCCGCATTGGTGTGGTTGATATTGCCACCGGTGTCGAGAAGGTAGAAATGAGAAATGAGAAATCGGAAATCTATGACCTCGCAGGTAGAAGAGTAGATGTACCGGCAAAGGGAATATACATTATAGATGGTAAAAAGACCTTTGTAAAATAACTTTAGAAAGTTATTGTTATGGTACCGGACCTGTAAGTTCCGATAATGGGGCTGACTAAAAAGGCTCTTTTGTTGTTACGCTTGCCCGAAAAATACTCATTTACGCTTAGTAAACTGCGTTTTTTCGGGCTTCGCAAGCCTAAAAATAGCTCTTTTTATCCAACCTCCCTACAGACGTGGGTGACCCATTTTACTTTTGGGTCACCCACATTACACAGATATCTCACCTGCGAAACTTATGCTCATGCGGCGCCGCACCTCCTCAACAGGGAGGTTCTTGCCAAGCAGGTACATGAGTTTTGTGAGGGCGGCCTCAACCGTGGAGTCCTTGCCGCTTATTACACCTGCTTCGAGAAGTTGCAACCCTGTCTCATAGCGCTCCATGTGTACGCTGCCGCCGGCGCATTGGGTGATGTTGATGATGATTTTGCCCTCGGCTGTTGCCTTGGTAAGCGCGTCTACCAGCCATCTCTTCTGTGGGGCGTTGCCGGCTCCGTAGGTGCGGAAGATAATTCCTTTCAGTTCCTTGGCGCTGAGCAGTTTCTCTACCACCTCCTGCTGTATACCGGGGAATAGTGAGAAAATGACTATGTTGCTGTTGTATTCGTGGTGTGCCTTGAGTTTGAGCCCCGGAACATATTTCCTTATGTTGCGTGTGAAGAACTGTATGTCGGTTCCGGCCTTGGCCAGGTTGGGGTAGTTGTTGGAACCGAATGCCCCGAAACTCTCGGAATTGATTTTTGTGGTGCGGTTGCCGCGCATGAGGTTCTCGTGGAAGAATACACACACTTCGGGAACCATGGGGTTGCCTTCGGCATTCTTTGCCGCAGCTATCTCAATGGCTGTTATAAGGTTCTCCTTGCCGTCGGTGCGCAGTGCGCCTATGGGCAACTGGCTGCCGGTGAGTATGACGGGCTTCATGAGGTCCTCGAGCATGAAACTGAGCGCCGAGGCCGTGAACGACATTGTGTCGGTTCCGTGCAGGATGACAAAACCGTCGTAAACGTCATAATTCTTTTCAATTATGGTTACAATGCGGCTCCACAACTCAGGTTCCATGTCCGATGAGTCTATCGGCGGGTCAAAGGTTATGGCGTCAATGTCTATGTTCAACTGCTTCAGTTCGGGTACATGACTGAGCAGGTGGTCGAAGTTGAAACTCTCCAATGCTCCGGTCTCGGCATTCTGTATCATGCCTATGGTGCCGCCTGTGTATATTATAAGTATGGTGGCGCGTTCTTTCCTGCTCATGTTGCTGCTTTTTAAAGTATTTTCTTTATTTGTAACAAATCCCTGACTTCGTATGTTGGGGCAAAGGTGTGTCCTTTCTTGCCTTTTGGGTTGAAGTATATCTGTTGCATGCCTATGTTGGCGGCACCTACAATGTCGGTCTCGAACATGTCGCCTATCATAATGCTCTCTTCAAGGCGCGAGTCTGTACTCTGCAATGCGTGCTCATAGAGTTCGCGGTTGGGCTTGTTCACTCCAATGTCCTCGGAGAGTATGAGGGCGTCGAAATACCCGTCAATCCCGGCTGTCTGCATTTTGCGTGACTGCAGTTCCTTGAATCCGTTGGAGAGGATGAACATGCGGTACTTGGGGCGCAGATATTCAAGCAGTTCCGTTGCTCCCGGAACGAGGTTACCTTTTGTGGGTATGCGGCTGAGTGCTTCGCGGCAGAATGTGGCGGCGAGTCCAGGGTCGGTAATGCCCACTGTTTCCAACGGGTGACTGTAGCGTCTGCGGTTGAGCTCTTCTTTGGTGATTTTCCCTTCGCCGTATAACCCCCACAGTTCAAGGTTGTAGGGTGAATATATGCTCATGTAGTGGTCGAAGGAATCGAAAAAACGCTCATAGTGCAACAGGTCGTATGTCTCCTTGAATGCTTCACGCGAGGCTGCCGAGAAGTCGTACAAGGTGTCGTCGAGGTCTATGAAAAGGTTCTTAAACATGGTGTGCGGTTACTCTTCGGCGTTTTTGTTGCCGGCTTCCCTTTCGGCCAATGCTGCATGGTAGCATTCGCGACACAACGGCTCGTACTCCTGCTTCTCGCCAAGGAGTACCTGTTTTTCGCCGCTTACAAGGCGGTGTGACACGTAGGCAAGGTTGCCGCATTTGACGCATATTGCGTGTACCTTGGTAACGTCATCGGCTACGGCCATGAGCCCCGGCATTGGCCCGAAGGGCTGGCAACGGAAATCCATGTCGAGCCCGGCAATGATTACGCGGGTGCCGCGGCGGGCAAGTTCGTTGCATACCTCTACAAGTTCATTGTCGAAGAACTGCGCCTCGTCAATGCCCACCACATCGCAATCGTTGGCAAGCAGCAGTATACTTGCCGATGACTCTATGGGTGTGGAAAGTATGTGATTACTATCGTGCGACACGACCTCCTGCTCGGAGTAGCGCGTGTCGAGCGCGGGTTTGAATATCTCAACCTTCTGGTGGGCGAACTTTGCCCTCTTCAGCCTGCGTATGAGTTCTTCGGTCTTGCCCGAGAACATTGAACCGCATATTACCTCTATGCGGCCACGGCGCGACATCTCCATTCTGTTGTAGTCTGAAAATCTGTTCATTGGTATATTCTTTTTTTTGTGTTTGTTCCAAAGGATTCGCTTCTTATTGCAAAGATAGGCATTTAGGCATGAAAACAAATTTTTATCTGCTCCAAGTTATCAACATCTTATTGCCTGTGCTGTTAAAAATTGGGGATAATTCTCGCATAGTTGGCGTAAATGTATTTAATTTGCAGTGTCTATATATCACTGAAATGGGAATATTATATGTTGTACCCACTCCTGTGGGTAATCTTGAGGATATTACAATGCGTGCCGTGCGCATTCTGCGTGAGGCCGACTTTGTGCTTGCCGAGGATACACGTACTTCGGCGAAACTGCTCAAGCACCTCGATATACAGGTGCCCATGTATTCGCACCACAAGTTCAATGAACACAAGACGGTGGGGGCGCTTGCCGAGCGCATAAGGGAGTGCAGTAACCATGTCGCACTGATCTCCGACGCGGGCACCCCGGCAATATCCGACCCTGGTTTCATGCTCGTGCGCGAGGCCGTGAGGTGTGGGGTGGAGGTGCAGTGCCTGCCGGGGGCAACGGCTTTTGTGCCGGCGCTGGTGAGTTCGGCTTTGCCATGCGACAAGTTCGTGTTCGAAGGTTTCCTGCCGCAGAAGAAAGGGCGTCAGACAAGACTGAATTTCCTTAAGCAGGAACAACGTACAATGGTTTTCTATGAGTCGCCTTACCGTGTGCTCAAGAGTCTTACGCAGTTTGCCGAGGTGTTCGGCCCCGAGCGTCAGGCTGCAACCGTGCGCGAGATTTCCAAACTGCATGAGGAGTCGTTGCGCGGGACGCTTGCCGAACTTGTGGAGCATTTTACAAAGAACGAGCCGCGCGGTGAGTTTGTAATTGTGGTTGCCGGTGCCGGTCAGGCTGCCGCACAGGACAATGAAGATTGATATAACATTAAAGCAAATGCAATTATGAAGCAGACTGAAATATCTTTGGGCCGTTTCTTGCGCATTCTGTTGCTCGTCGCAGGCCTTTTTGCTGCCTACTTTGTAGTTGACAGTCTGAGCGGGGTGCTGCTCCCCTTTGTGGTGGCGTGGTTTCTTGCATATCTCTTGCAACCGCTTGTGTCGTTCATACAGCACAAGTTGCGCTTCAGGTTCAGGGTGCTCTCCATTGTGGCCGCATTGCTCTTTATATGTGCCATAATTTATGGGGTGATAATGCTTGTGGTGCCCTCGATACTCGATGAGGTGTTCTTGCTAAAGAACATAACACTTTCATTCATTAACCAGAACCTTACCAATGCCACGATACCTGAGCCGGTGATTGATTTTTTCAAGGAATTCATAAAGGATAATGACCTTGTTTCAATACTCAATAGCGAAGTCGGTGTCGAAATAAACAATATTGCGCTCGACAGGTTGAGCAAACTGCTCTTTGGCACTGTCGATGTGTTGCAGGCCGTGCTTACCTTCGGTATAATGATGCTTTACCTCTTCTTTATACTGCTCGATTTCGAGCGTCTCACCGAGTCATGGAAACTCTACATTCCCAAGCATTGGCGTGGTGTGGCAACCAAACTATGGGACGACCTTGTGCAGGGCATGAACCAGTATTTCCGCGGGCAGGCGCTAGTTGCCTTTTGTGTGGGAGTGCTCTTTTCCATAGGTTTTGCAATCATTGACTTCCCGGCAGCCATAGCATTCGGAATGTTCACGGGTATGCTTAATCTGGTGCCTTATCTGCAGGTGCTGTCCGTTGTGCCCATGGTGCTTCTCTCAATGCTCGAGGCTGCCAACACGGGCGGGGACTTCTGGCTCATAATGCTGTCGGCATTTGCTGTTCTTGCAGTGGTACAGGTTATTCAGGATATGTTTCTGGTACCTAAAATCATGGGCAAGCGCATGAATCTGCACCCTGCAGTAATATTGCTCTCCCTCTCGATTTGGGGACATCTGCTCGGCGTGCTGGGCATGATTGTAGCGCTGCCGCTGACAACACTCATACTTGCCTATCTCAAACGCTACCATGAAGTAACAGCTGCAACCGGTCATTCCCAAGGCGGTGCCTTCAAAGAGGCCATTGACTCAACTGTCTTCGGGAAACACGATGGCAGTACGGGTGAAAATGAAGAAGGTGAAGATGAGAAAATAACAGTCCAAGACAATCACTCCGATTAAAAAAGAGTAAAAAAATTTGTGGTTACGAAAATAATGCCTATCTTTGCACTCGCTTAACGGCAATTAGGTAGACTCGCTAGCTCAGCAGGTAGAGCACATCCCTTTTAAGGATGGGGTCTTGGGTTCGAGCCCCAAGCGAGTCACATTGTGAGTCCAGGCGAATCACGAAATAAAAAGGGGAAAGTTTCAAAACTTTCCCCTTTTTGCGTGTTTGTAGGGCATAAATTAAGGAAAATCAATAGTTTATTAGTTAGATAGTTCGTAAAAAAGTTTAACAACAGTTATTTC